>JAFBAD010000178.1 GCA_019247975.1 Acidimicrobiia bacterium | reverse complement strand
GAGTCCGAGCCCGAGGCGCCACCTCCGCCGATCGAGGGCGTCGACCGCAGCTGGATCTCGACCGAGGCGGACGGTCCCGAGGCGACGCAGCCCGAGCCCGAGCAGCCGGTGCGATCCGGTGGCTGAGGCCGCCGCCCACCGCTGGTGGTGGCCGGTCGCGCACCCGGTCGGGTGGCTGCGCGACGTCGCCGGTGACGGGCCTGCGTTCGCGCTGTTCGTGCTCTTCGGGTTGAACGCGGTCGACGAGCTCGACCGCACCGCGTTCGGGATCCTCCTGCCGAACATCCGCGACCAGTTCGGCCTCGGCCTCCAGGGCGTGCTCACGCTGATCGGCGTCGTGACGCTCGGCGCGCTCGTCCTGCAGGTGCCGATCGGCTCGCTGGCCGACCGGCGCAGCCGTGTCGTCATCGCAGTCGTCGGCGCCGCGATGTGGGGGTTCTTCTCGCTGATGACCGGGGTGGCCTCGGGCATCGTGATGCTCGCCATCGTGCGCAGCGGCACGGGCATCGGACGGGCGACGGTCGACCCCACCCACAACTCGCTCATCGCCGACTGGTACGCACCGGCCAACCGGCCGCGCGTGTACTCGGTCCACCGCGCTGCGAACGCGGTCGGTGCGTTCGTCGGTCCGCTGTCCGCCGGACTGATCGCCTACTGGTTCAGCTGGCGGGTGCCGTTCGTCATCTTCGCGATCCCGACGTTCGTCTTCGTCGTCCTCGGACTGCGTCTGCACGAGCCGATCCGCGGCGCGCAGGAGCGGCGGGCGATGGGCGCGGACGAGGACGTCATCAACACCGAGGAGGTCGCGCCGTCCTTCGCCGAGGGCTGGCGCATGGTCTGGAAGATCGAGACGCTGCGGCGGATCTGGTACGCGCTGCCCTTCCTCGCCGCGTCGATCATCGGCTTCGTCTCCCTGGCCGCCCTCATGTACGACCAGGAGTTCCACCTGGATGAGCGGGCGCGAGGCTTCGTGGCCGCGTCGGTCGAGCCGTTCCAGCTGGTCGGGCTGATCATCGGTGCCCGCATCGGCACCCGCCTGGTGGCCAAGGACCCGAGCCTGATCATGGGCTTCCTCGCCCGCGTCGCATGGATCGTGTCCGGCTGCCTGATCATCTTCGCGATCTCGCCGAACATCGGCGTGGCGATCGTGGCCAACGCGGTCATCACCGGCAGCCTGTCGATCCTGCTGCCCGGCATCTTCGCGTCGCTGTCGCTGGCGATCCCGCCACGGGCGCGTTCGATCGGGTTCTCGGTGGCCGCGCTCTGGATCATCCCCGGTCTCGTCGTGCTGCCGATCGTCGGCGCGATCGGTGACCGCTACAGCATTCGCTGGGGGATGATCGTCATGGTGCCGATCTTCCTGGTCGGCGGGCTCGTGATCGCGTCGGCCAAGAAGAGCGTGAACGCCGACATCACCCACGTGTGGACGGCTGCCGCGGCGCGGTCCGAGGCGCTGTTCGAGCGTCGCCAGGGCCGCTCCAAGCTCCTGCTCGTCCGCAACCTCGACGTCGCCTACGGCAACGTGCAGGTGCTCTTCGGCGTCGACCTCGAGATCGACGAGGGCCAGATCGTCGCGCTGCTCGGCACGAACGGCGCGGGCAAGTCGACGTTGCTGAAGGCGATCTCCGGGCAGGTCGAGGCCGACCACGGCGCGGTGATCTTCGACGGCCGCGACATCACGCACGCGCCCCCGAACGAGATCGCCGAGATCGGCATCGTGCAGATGCCGGGTGGCCACGGCGTTTTCCCGGATCTGACCGTGCGCGAGAACCTGCGGGTCGCCGGGTGGCTGCAGCGCAACGACCGCGAGGCGATGGCCAAGGGCGTGGAGTCGATGCTCGCCGAGTTCCCGGTGCTGGTCCGCCGGCTCGACGATCCTGCGGCCGACCTGTCCGGTGGCCAGCAGCAGATGCTCGCGCTGGCCATGGCGTTCCTGTCGAAGCCGAAGCTGCTGATGATCGACGAGCTGTCCCTCGGCCTCGCGCCGGTCATCGTCGAGCAGCTGCTGCCCATCGTGCGCCGCATCCGCGACGCCGGCACCACGGTGATCCTCGTCGAGCAGTCGGTGAACGTCGCGCTCACGATGGCCGAGACCGCGTTCTTCATGGAGAAGGGCCAGATCCGCTTCCACGGGCCGACCGCCGAGCTGCTCGACCGGCCCGACGTGCTGCGTTCCGTGTTCCTCGAGGGCGCGGCGTCGGTCGAGGTCGAGGCCCCGCCCGTGCCGGCGCCGGTCGACGAGCTCGGTCACGTCGAGGACGTGCCCGACGACCGCGTGGTGGTGGAGGCCGCAGCCGCGATCGTCGCCGCCGAGGCCGAGACCATCGACGCCGAGCCCGCGGCGGCCGCCACGCCGCCCGCGCCGGCCGAAACCGGCGCGGCCAAGGGGCCGGCGCTCGCGACGTTCGGGCTGTACCGGACCTTCGGCGGCATCCGCGCGGTCGACGACGTGACCCTGTCCGTCGCGCCGGCGGAGATCCTCGGCATCATCGGTCCGAACGGCGCGGGCAAGACGACGCTGTTCGACCTCATCTCCGGCTTCACGCCCGCCGAGGGCGGTCGGATCGAGCTCGGCGGCAACGACATCACGCACGACCCGGCGCACCGTCGGGCCATCCGGGGCCTGGGACGCTCGTTCCAGGACGCGCGGCTCTGGCCCGCGCTCACCGTCGAGGAGGCGATCGCGGTCGCGCTCGAGCGCTGGATCGAGGTGCGCGACCCGCTGAGCGCGGCGCTGCACCTGCCGGCCGCGTTCGACTCCGAGGAGAAGACGAAGAACCGCGTCGACGAGCTGATGGATCTGCTCGGCCTCGGCGCGTTCCGCTCGAAGTTCGTGCGCGAGCTCTCGACCGGTTCGCGACGCGTCGTCGACCTCGCGTGCATCGTCGCCCACCGCCCCACGGTGGTGCTCCTCGACGAGCCCTCGAGCGGCATCGCGCAGCGCGAGTCCGAGGCCCTCGTGCCGCTCCTGCTGCGCATCCGCGACCAGCTCGGCGCGGCCATCCTCGTCATCGAGCACGACATGCCGCTCGTCACCGCGGCGGCCGACCGCCTCCTCGCCCTCGACCAGGGGGCCGTCATCGCCGACGGCACCGCCGACGAGGTGCTGCACGACCCGGTGGTCGTGTCGTCCTACCTCGGGAACACCGAAGAGGTGATCTCCCGGTCCGGGCAGCTCGCCGTGCCCGATCCCACCTAGCCAGTCCGACCAGCCGCCCCAAGCTCCCGCTCGGAGGACCCATGCAACCCAGCAGCGATCAGCCGGTCAGCAACCGGAACCGACAGCTCAAGCGGTGGGGACCCCTCATCGCGATCGCCGTCGTCGTGGTCGTCATCGTGGTGATCGTCGCGGTCGCCGGCGGCGGAGGTGACGACAAGAAGGACGAGACGACCGGGCCCGGCACCGGGTCGAGCACGCCGTCGGGCGGGCCGGCCGGCGCGCTCACGTACGCGCAGGCGAAGGCCGACGGCAGCGTCGACCAGCACACGTTCCCGCACTGCGACAAGAGCACGGGCAACGTGGCGATGCCGTACTTCTTCGCGGCGCCCTGCTACGCCGACGTCAAGGACAACGGCGGGTCGACCGCACCGCAGGGCGTCACCAAGGACACGATCACCATCGGCGTGTACGTCGCGCAGGAGTCGGATGCGGTCCTCGACTACATCACCCAGGCGATCAACAACAACGACACCAACGCGCAGATCAAGGCCACGTACCAGGGCTACGCGGACATGTTCAACTCGCTGTACCAGACCTACGGGCGCAAGGTCGTGCTCAAGTTCATCGACGCGTCGGGTGGCTCGCAGGACGAGGTCGCGGCGCGCGCCGACGCGGTGAAGGCGGCGGACGACCTGAAGGTGTTCGCGGTCTGGGGCGGCCCGGTGCTGACGAGCGCCTTCGCCGACGAGCTCGCCGCTCGCCACGTGCTGTGCATCGGTTGCACGGCCGGTGACCCGAGCTTCTACACCGACCGGGCGCCGTACCTGTTCAGCGTGGCCATCAACCAGCAGCAGGTCCAGGACCACGTGGTCGAGTACATCGACAAGAAGCTGAACGGCTTCAAGGCGAAGTTCGCCGGCAGCGACGACCTGAAGGCGAAGCAGCGCAAGTTCGGCTACCTCTGGATCGAGTCGAACGACGACTCGAAGAAGAGCGCCGACCGCTTCGTCTCCAAGCTGAAGGACGACGACATCCAGCTGGGTGCGAACGTCTCCTACACGCTCGACCCGTCCCGGCTGCAGGAGCAGGCCACGAGCGCGATCGCGAAGTTCAAGCAGGCCGGCGTGACCTCCATCGTCTTCTCCGGCGATCCGGTGGCCCCCAGCACGTTCACCAAGGAAGCGACCGCGCAGGACTACTTCCCCGAGTGGGTGCTCGGCCCGCAGGCGCTGGTCGACACCAACGCGTTCGCCCGCACCTACGACCAGAAGCAGTGGGCACACGCCTTCGGGCCGTCGCCGCTGGCCACCCGGTTCACCCCGGAGGAGGCGCCGTCGTTCAGCCTCTACAAGTGGTTCAAGGGCACCAACCCGCCCGCCATCGACACCAACCCGGTGCTCTTCCCGCAGCCGTCGCTGTTCTTCACCGGCGTGCAGGCGGCCGGGCCGAACCTGAACGTCGACACGTTCAAGCAGGGTCTCTTCGAGCGCCCGACGCAGAAGCAGGCCGTCACCCAGTCCTACATCAGCTTCGGGCGGCAGGGCTTCTGGGACTACGACGACTACAACGGCGGCGACGACATGACCGAGGTCTGGTGGGACCCGACCGCGAAGGGCCCCGACGAGATCCGCAAGCAGGGCACGGGCATGTGGCGCTTCGTGGACGACGGCAAGCGCTACCTGCCGGGCAAGTGGCCGAAGGGTGAGTCGAAGGCCTTCGAGAAGGCGGGCTCGGTCACGATCCTCGACCAGCCGCCCGCCGGCGAGAGGCCGAAGACCTACCCGTCGCCCGCCGGCGGGGGATGACCACCTCGGCCGCCTGACGCGCTCGCGGTAGGGTGCCCGCCATGAAGAAGCTGCTCATCCTCCTCGTCCTGGTCGCGCTCGCTGCCGTTGCGGCCAAGAAGGTCCGCGCCGTCTGAGCCACCCTCGGCACCGGGCCTGTCGGCGTCGGTGCCGAGGACCGTCGCAGCCACCACCACGCCGCCGCGCCCGCTGCGGCGGAGGCGGCCAGCCCGCCGCCGACCGCGGCCGTCGGCCCCGGCGCGGGCATGTGCACGCGGTCGCGCAAGCGGACCTCGAGGCGGAACCAGCGCACCTCCCACCCGCGCTCCTCTGCGACGCGCGCGAGCTCGCGGTCGGGGTTGACCGCGACCGGGTGGCCCACCGCCTCCATCATCGGGATGTCGGTGCCCGAGTCCGAGTACGCGTAGGACGCGTCGAGGTCGATGCCCCGCCGCGCCGCGACCTCCCGCATCGCCTCGGCCTTGTGCGGACCGTACGAGTAGAACTCGACGCGGCCGGTGTAGCGGCCGTGGTCGTCGATCTCGGCGCGCGTGGCGATCGCCTCGTCGGCGCCCAGGTGGTGGGCCAGCGGAGCGACCACCTCCTCGGGTGACGCCGACACGATGAACACCCGCCGTCCCGCGGCCCGGTGCTCACGGATGAGGTCGAGCGCCTCCTCGTAGACGATCGGCTCGATCACCTCGTCGAGCGTCTCGCGGACGATCGACGCGACGTGGGCGTGATCCCAGCCGCGCGCCACCCGCAGCACCGACTCGCGCATGCGGGCCATGCGGTCCTCGTCCGCACCCAGGTACAGGTAGACGAGCTGGCCGTAGAGGGCCCGCAGGAGCACCCACCGGGACAGCAGCCCCGCCCGGTAGAGCGGCTTGCCGAAGGCCACCATCGACGCCTTCGCGATGACGGTCTTGTCGAGGTCGAAGAAGGCGGCTTCCAACGCCCGCCACCGTAGGACCCTTGCGCCGGCGGTTCTGCCGTGCCATGTTCTTCGGCACCGCTTCCCCTGGTCCTTGGTTCTGCGCGCCTGCGTGGCGTTGACGGGGAGGCACGGTGCTCATCTCCTGCTGGTCGGTGAAGGGGGGTGCGGGTACGACGGTCGTGGCGTCGGCCCTCGCCCTGGTGCTCGGGAGGTCGGCCGCCGCCGGCTCGCTGCTGGCCGACCTGGCCGGTGACGTCCCTGCTGCGATCGGCGTGGCCGATCCCGGCGACCCCGGGGTGAGCGGGTGGCTCGCCGCGGGGCGAGACGTGCCCGCGGACGGCCTCGCCCGGCTCGAGCTCGACATCGGGTCGGGCGTGTCGTTGCTGCCGCGCGGACGGGGGGCGCTCGGGCCTCCGGAGCGGATGGAGGCCCTCGCCGGGCTGCTCGCCGCGGACCCCAGGCCGGTCGTGGCCGACTGCGGCGTGCTCGACCACCACGCGCCAGCCGTGCCGCTGGCCGCGGGCGCCACGCAGTCGCTCCTGGTGATCCGGCCCTGCTACCTGGCGCTCCGGCGGGTGGCCGCCGCGCCGATCCGTCCGTCCGGCGTGGTCCTGCTCACCGAGACAGGGCGGGCCCTCGGCCGCAGCGACGTCGAGAACGTCGTCGGCGCGCCGGTCCGGGCCGAGATCCCGGTCGACCCCGGCGTGGCCCGCATCATCGACGCCGGGATGCTCGCCTCCCGCATGCCACGCAGCGTCGACCGCGCGCTGCGCAGCCTGGCCCTCCCGCTCGCGGCATGAACGCGACTGCGCTGCGGGCGGTGGAGGACGAGGTCCATCGCCACGTCCTCGCGTCGGCCGGACGACCGGGCGCCATCGACGGTGCGTCGGTCGCGCGGCTGGTGCGCGAGCTCGCGCCGCTGCTGCCCGCGTCCGACGCCGAGGAGGTCGTCGCCCGGGTGCTCGCGCGCACCGACGGCCTCGGGCCGCTCGAGCCGCTGCTCGCCGATCCGTCGGTCAGCGAGGTGATGGTCAACGGGCCCGGCCCCGCGTGGATCGAGCGCGGTGGTCGTCTCGAGCGCAGCGCGATCGTGCTCGACCGCGACACGATCGAGCGGCTCATCGCCCGGATCGTGGCGCCCCTCGGGCTCCGCATCGACCGCTCGTCACCGATGGTCGACGCCCGCCTGCCCGACGGCTCCCGGGTCAACGCGGTCGTGCCGCCCCTCGCGGTCGACGGTCCGTGCCTGACGATCCGCCGCTTCCGGGTGGAGCCGGTGGCGCTGCCCGCGCTCGCGCCGCCGCCCGTCGTCCGCATGCTCACGACCGCGGTCGCGCACCGCATGAACATCGTGGTGAGCGGGGGCACCGGCGCCGGCAAGACCACGCTCCTCAACGCACTGGCCGCGTCGATCCCTCCCAACGAGCGGGTCGTCACCGTCGAGGACGCCGCCGAGCTGCGGCTCCCGGGGGAGCACGTCGTGCGGCTCGAGAGCCGGCCCGCCAGCGCGGAAGGCCGGGGTGAGGTCACGATCCGCGACCTGGTCCGCAACGCGCTGCGCATGCGTCCCGACCGCATCGTGGTCGGGGAGTGCCGCTCCGGCGAGGCGCTCGACATGCTCCAGGCCATGAACACGGGCCACGAGGGCTCGTTGTCCACGTGCCACGCGAACAGCCCGGACGATGCGCTGCGCCGGCTCGAGACCATGGCGCTGATGGCCGATGTCGCTCTGCCGCTCGCCGCCGTGCGCGAGCAGCTGGCAGCGTCGCTCGACCTCGTCGTCCACGTGGCGCGAGCGGTAGACGGATCCCGTCGCGTGATCGCGGTCGCCGAGGTCGAACCGCACGACGGACGGCCGGCCCGTACCCGGTTGCTGGCCGACGGGCGGACCGTGCTCGACCAGCCCCGCCGGCCGTCGAGGTCCTCCGGGGTCGAGGCCGTTTGGGAGGCGGCATGACCGTCGTCCTGTGTGTCGTGCTCGTCGTCGCGCTGGTGCGCTGCGGCGCCGCGGCGAGCCGGGAGACCGCTCGCGCCCGCGTGCGGCAGCGCTCCTCTGCTCCGCACGACGGATCGGCCGGTCGGGCCCTGCACGTGCTGCCCCTGCAGTGGTCCGACCGGCTGGTCGGGCGGTTCGCCAGCGCGCGAGCCGCCCGTCGTTACGAGGAGGCGCTGCCCGACGCGCTCGACCACCTGGCGGCCGGCATCCGCGCCGGTGCGTCGGTGCCGCAGGCGTTGGATGCCGCCGCGACGAGGTCCGATGCGGCGGTGGGCGAAGACCTCGCCTCTGTCGTCGCGGCCGTGGAGCAGGGCACCGCGCTCGACGACGCGCTCCGCGCCTGGTGCGGTCGCCGGCCGCTCCGCGGGGTGGAGCTCACCGCCACTGCGCTCGACCTCGGGAGCCGCTTCGGCGGGCGGCAGGCGACCGCGGTGGACGCGGTGAGCGACGCGGTCCGGACCCGCCTCGCGTTGCGACGCGAGGTGCGGGCCCTGTCGGCGCAGGCGCGGGCGTCGGCCTGGGTGATGGCGGCCACGCCGATCGCCTTCGCCGCCTTCTCGGCCGCGCTCGACCCTCGGGTCGCGACGATGCTGCTCGGCAGCGTCCTCGGCTGGGGCTGCCTGTCCGGTGGCATCGCACTCGACGCCGTCGCCGCGGTCTGGATGCGCCGCATCAACGAGTCGGCGCTGGGGGCTGCGGTATGACCGCGCGTGCGCTCGTCCTCGCCTGGCCGGCGCTCGTCGTCACCGTGGGCTGGCGGCGCGCCCCGCGGCGCGCTCCGGTGCTCCCTCGTGCCCCGGTCGTGGCGCGGCCGCCGACCGGCGGGGCCCGAGGGCCGTCCCGCCAGGTGGTCCTGGTCGTCGGCGCCACCGCAGCGCTGCTCGTGATCGCGCCCGTGATGGCACCCGTGCCGGTGCTGGCGGCCGTCCTGCTGCCGCGGGTGCGTGCGACGCGCCAGCGCGTGCACGCCGAGGCGCAGGTGGCCGCCGATCTCCCCGACGTGGTCGATCTCCTGGCGCTGGCCGCCGGAGCCGGCCTCACGCCGGTGCTCGCGGTCGAGGCGGTGGGCGCACGATCGACAGGACCGCTCGGCCAGGCGCTGGCCGACGCGCACCGGCGCATGCAGCTCGGCGATCCGCCGGCCGCTGCGCTGCGCGAGCTCCCGGCGCACACCGCGCATCCCGACGCGGTGCGGCCCCTCGCCCGTGCGCTGGCCACCGCCGTGGAGGAGGGCGTGCCGTTCGAGCCGACGCTGCGGCGGGTGGCCACCGACGTCCGGGCGCGGCGCCAGCGCGACGCCGAGGAAGCCGCCCGGCGGGTGCCGGTCCGCATGCTCTTCCCCCTGGTCGCCTGCACCCTCCCGGCCTTCGTCCTGCTCACGGTCGTGCCGTTGCTCGTCACCGGGCTGCGCGACCTCACGCCCTGATCGCCGTCCTTCGGCGGCCGCCACCACCTGTACCGGAGGAGGAGCTCGTGCTCCCCGTCGTCACCGCCATCCAGTCGTTCCTCATCACCCGCGCCCGGCTGCACGCCGACCGAGAGCGGGGGCAGGCGACCGCCGAGTACGCGCTCGTGCTGCTCGGCGCGGCCACCATCGCACTGCTGCTGCTCGCCTGGGCCACCAAGTCCGGCCGGGTCGGCAAGCTGTTCGATGCCGTCTTCGACGCGATCAGCGACAAGCTGTGAGCGCCCGCCAGCGGGGGCAGGCGACCGTCGAGCTCGCGATCGGGCTGCCGGTCGTGCTCGTCGGGGTGCTGCTGGTCGTCCAGGTCGGCCTGGTCCTCGCCGACCAGGTGCGCGTCGTCCAAGCGGCCCGTGAGGGCGCGCGGGTGGCCGCGGTCGACGGGCGGACCGGCGCCGCTCGACACGCCGCCCTCGGCGCCGCCGGCCTCACCGGATCACGCACGCGCGTCGAGGTGGGCGGTCGCGGTCCCCCGGGCAGTGACGTCCGCGTGCAGGTCACCTACCGGGCGCCGACCCGGGTGCCGCTGGCCGGCGCGCTGCTGCCGGACATCACCGTGCGGGCCGACGCGACGATGCGGGTGGAGCGCTGAGTCAGCCGAGGATGCTGCGCAGCAGGGCGATCGCGCCGGCCTTGTCCAGCGGTTCGTTGAGGTTCCCGCACTTGGGTGACTGCACGCAGGACGGGCAGCCCTGCTCGCAGCGGCAGCTGAGCAGCACGTCGAGGGTGGCCGCGAGGTGGCGGTCGGCCGCGCCGTAGCCGAGCTCGGCGATCCCGGCTCCGCCGGGGTAGCCGTCGTGCACGAAGATCGTCGGTCCTCCGGTGTCGTCCTGCCAGGGCGTGGACACGCCGCCCACATCCCAGCGGTCGCAGATCGCGAAGAGCGGCAGGATCCCGATCGCCGCGTGCTCGGCCGCGTGGAGCGTGCCGGGTACGGCGGCGGGCTCCACGCCCGCCGCCTCGAGCAACGCCGGATCGATCACGTACCAGAACGAGCGGGTGACGAGCCGGGCGGGTGGCATCTCCAGCGAGACCACGCCGAGCGTCTCGCCGGTGGTGAGGTCGCGCCGCTGGTAGCCGGTGATCTGCGAGACGACCTCGACGGTGCCGAGGTGGAGGTCGGCCCGGCCCACACTGCGACGCAGCTCGTCGTCGAGCACCGAGATGCGGGTGGAGCTGCGGGCCTGGGTGGCCTCGTCGCCGGTGGCGGGCTCGACGATCGCGACGGCCTCGTCGAGGTCGAGCGCGGTGACCTGGAAGCAACGGCCCTGGTGCAGGTACATGGCGCCGGGGTGCACGACCGCGGGCGCGCGAGCGGTGTCCACCGTGCCCACGAGGGAGCCGTCGGCGAGCGCGATGCGCAGCTCGCGGCTCGATCCGCTGCGCAGGCCCACGCCGTGGGACGGGAACCCCCGGTCGGCCCACACCGCCTTCGGCTGGGGACGGCGGTGGCCGCGCCGCACCCGCCGCACCTCGAGGTGATCGCGGGTGACCAGCCGGCGCACGCCGTCCGCGAGGTCGGCGTGGTCCCACCACTGCTCGTCGTCGTGCGTGAGCGGCGCCTCGAACGCCGCGCAGGCGAGGTGCGCGTCCAGGACGTAGGGGTTCGACAGGTTCACGACGGCCGGCTCGGGCGGGCGGGTGAACAGCTCGTCGGGGTGAGCCGTCAGGTACTGGTCGAGCGCGTCCTCGCCGGCCACCAGGACGGCGAGCGAGCGCTGCTGGGCCCGGCCGGCCCGGCCTGCCTGCTGCCAGAACGAGGCGATCGTGCCCGGGAAGCCGTCGAGCACGCAGGCGTCCAGACCGCCGATGTCCACGCCGAGCTCGAGCGCGGTCGTGGCGACCACGCCCTTCAGGCGCCCGTCGGCCAGCTCGCCCTCGATCTCGCGCCGCTCGTCGGCGAGGTAGCCGCCCCGGTACGGGCGCACCAGCGTGGAGAGGTGGCGGGGGAGCAGGCGCCGGGCCTCGATCGCCACCGTCTCGGTGGTCCGCCGGCTGCGGCTGAACGCGATGCAGCGGTGGTCGCGGGCGACGAGCGACGCCACCATTCGGGCCGTCGTCTTCCGGGAGGACGCCCGCACGCCGGTGGCGAGGTCGAGCACCGGCGGGTTCCACAGGACGACGACCCGCTCGCCGCGCGGCGACCCGTCGGCGGAGACCTCCTCGACCGGCAGCCCGCACAGTGCGGAGGCGAGGCGGGCCGGCTCGCCGATCGTCGCCGACGTGAAGATGAACGTCGGTGAGGACCCGTACCGCGCACACAGGCGTCGGAGCCGGCGCAGGACGTGGGCCACGTGCGAGCCGAAGATGCCCCGCAGGGTGTGGAGCTCGTCGATCACGACGTAGCGGAGCCGCATGAGGAACGTCGCCCACCGGTGGTGGTGCGGGAGGATGCCGCAGTGCAGCATCTCCGGGTTCGTGAGCAGGAGGTTGGCGTGCTTGCGGGCGTGGGTCCGGGCCTCGGGGCTGCAGTCGCCGTCGTAGGCGCAGGCGACGAGCTCGCGCAGCCCGAGGTTCGTGAACGAGCGGAGCTGGTCCTGGGCCAGCGCCTTGGTCGGGAAGATGCAGAGCGAGGTGCCGGGGTGCACCGGGTCGAGGACCGCCTCGGCGATCGGCACCTGGTAGCAGAGCGACTTGCCCGACGCAGTGCCGGTGGCCACCGCCACCGATCGCCCGGCGCGAGCCAGGTCGAGCGCCTCCACCTGGTGGCTCCACAGCGCGTCCACGCCCAGCGCCGCCCGCACGTCGGGGCGGAGCGGGCGGGCCGGTTCGGCCGTCCGGGCCGGGCGGGGTGGCAACCGCTCGACGTGGACGATCCCGGGGTCGCCGACGTCCTCGAGCGCCCCGAGGAGCGTGTCGAGCGGGCTGTCGGTGAGCGCCATGGGTGCCACGAGCGTAGTTCCACGTCCGTAACTACATCCATGGCGGCCGGGTCAGAGCCGGGCGTGCAAGTTGCACGCGCGGCGCAAGCAGTTGCCCCCGACGCTGTAGCCTCGGCAGCCGCGTTGTCCCCTTCGGGAGGGTACCGAGTGGTCGACCTCGGTCTTGAGGTTTCAGAGCGGGACGGCTGGGCGGTCGTCGCCGTCGCGGGCGAGGTCGACGTGGCCACCGCTCCCCGCCTCCGTGAGCAGCTCATCGAGCTGGTCAACCACGGCCGCCACCACATCGTGGTGGATCTCTCCGACGTCGAGTTCCTGGACTCGACCGGCCTCGGCGTCCTCGTGGGGGCCCTGAAGCGGGTTCGTACCAACAACGGTGAGCTGGCCCTCGTCTGCTCCGAGTCGCGCATCCTCAAGGTCTTCGAGATCACCGGGCTCACCAAGGTGTTCCCGATGCACCGAACCCTGGCGGACGTGTCCGCTCTGGATTGAGCGGGCCCGTGGGCGAGGTCGTCGAGCTCGAGATACCAGCGAGGCCCGAGTACCTCGCGCTGGCGCGCCTGCTCGTCGCGGCCGCGGTCGCAGGCGATCCGGTGTTCCCGGAGGACCGCCTCGACGACCTGCGCCTCGCGGTGTCCGAGGCCTGCACGAACGCGATGGAGGCCCAGGCCCGGGCAGCCAGCACACGGGCCGGCACGAACGGCAACCGCCGGGCCAACGAGCCGATCCAGATCCGTTGCGAGCTCGACATGGAGCAGGTCGAGGTCGAGGTCATCGACCACGGCGACGGGTTCGACCCGGACGCGCTGGCCGAGCACCCGCCGGTCACCGATCCGAACCGGCTCGACTACGAGCGGGGCCTCGGCATCCCCCTGATCCGCATCCTGACCGACGAGGTCGATTTCAAGCCGTCACCCAACGGCACGCGGGTCCGCATGGTGCTGTACGCCTCGACTGCCGGCCTGCCTCGACCTTCGTGACCCGACGCCGTTCGGTCCTGGTCGCGCTCGTCGCGGCCGTCTCGCTGTTCGCCGCGTGCAGCAGCGGAGGCGGGGGCGGCGGCGACACGAGCAACAAACCGCCCGCCTCCTCGGTCCACGTCACCGGGGCCACCGCGTCACCCCAGAAGCTCGGCGGTTCGGGACCGCTCGCCGAGGTGAACGTGTACTCGGGCCTGAGCCGCA
>JAFBAD010000136.1 GCA_019247975.1 Acidimicrobiia bacterium | reverse complement strand
TCGGCTCGCTGCTGCTCGGCCTGTACGACGACGAGGGGAACCTCCACCACATGGGGGTGGCGAGCTCGTTCGCCGCGGCGCGGCGCCGCGAGCTGGTCGACGAGGTGAAGCCCTACGAGGCGAAGGATCTTTCCGACCACCCGTGGGGTCAGTGGGCGGAGGCCGAGGCGCAGGCGTCGGCCGGCGGCCGCATGCCCGGCGGGCAGTCACGGTGGAACGCGAAGAAGGACCTGTCGTTCACGCCGCTGCGCCCGGAGCTGGTCGCGGAGGTCGCCTACGAGCGGGTCGATTCAGGGCGGTTCCGCCACAGCGCGCGCCTGCAGCGCTGGCGGCCGGACCGCGACGCGGCCAGCTGCACGTTCGACCAGCTCGAGGTCGTGCCCCCGCACGAGCTGGTCGACGTGTTCGGCGCGTCGTCCGGCATCAAGAAGACGAACTGAAGGACGGGCCCGGCGTCAGCGACGGGGCCGATCCTTCAGAATCGCCTGGGCGCGCTCGGAGAGACCGGGCGCGTCGAGGTCCTCGCACAGCGCGGCGAACTCCGGCGTGGGGCCGGTCCAGCGCAGGTCGTCGACCGAGTCCATGACCGGCGCGTCGAGCTCGATCGTCGCGATGCGGCGGAACAGCAGGGCGAGCTCGAGGTCGCCGGCCAGCGTGGCGGCGAGCTTGCCGCCGTTGCGCACGGGCACGCCGTCCCAATCGGCACCCTTGGCGGGGATGGCCTCGAGGTGCTCGTACCGTGCGAGCACCGCGGCGGCTGACTTCGCGCCCCACCCGGGCAGGCCGGGGAAGCCGTCCGCGCTGTCGCCCACGAGCGCGAGGTAGTCCGGGATCGACGCCGGCCCCACGCCGAACTTCTCGCGCACGCCGTCCACGTCGATGACGTTCCGCTTGCGCCGGTCGAGCTGCACGACCTTGCCGCCGACGCACTGGCCGAGATCCTTGTCGGGCGTGCAGATGTACACCCGGTCGACGCGATCGTCGGCCGCCGCCTTCGCCGCGGCCGCACCCAGCGCGTCGTCGGCCTCGTGCTCGACCATCGCGAACACGGTGATGCCGGCCGCTTCGAGGCCCTGTTCGATGAGCGGGAACTGCTGCAGCAGCTCGGGATCCATGCCGGCCGAGGTCTTGTAGCCCGGCCAGAGGTCGTTGCGGAACGACTCGATGATGTGGTCGGTCGCGACGCCGATGTGGGTGGCGCCCTCCTCGAGCATCATCAGCACGGTCCCGAGGACGCCACGGGTCGCGGCGACCTCGCGATCACCTTTCGACGTCCGGTGCGACGGCAGTGCGAAGTGGTAGCGGAAGAGCTCGTAGGTCCCGTCGACCAGGTGCACGTCGAAGCCCATCGACCGATGTTCGCAGGTCGGGCATCCTGGTGGTGACGCTGCCCTCGACGGGAGGACCACCGTGCTGCTCGACGGCGTGAACCACGTTGCCGTGGTCACCAACGACACCGATCGCTTCCACGCCTTCTACCGCGAGGTCTTCGATGCGACGGTCGCCCACGACGGCCGGAGCCCGGAGGGCATGCGCTTCTCGATCGTCGACATCGGCCCGAAGCGTGAGCTCAACGTGTTCGAGCCGCCGCCGGAGCTGTCGCAACCGGACCTCCGGTCGCAGATGTTCGGCCGGGGTGCGATCGACCACATGGGTCTGCAGGCGGCGTCCTTGGAGGCGTTCGAGCTGATCCGCGAGCGGCTGATCGAGCGGGGCGCGGCCGACGAGTTCGTGACCGACTTCGGGCCCGTCCTCAGCATGTTCTTCGTCGACCCCGACGGGCTCGAGGGCGAGGTCTGCGTCCCCAACCCCGATGCGCAGCCGGGGGTCATGCACCCGCCCGGCACCCCGGCCGCCCGGTACGCATAGGTTTCCGCCTACCGACCAGTCGGTAGGCTGGGGGCGTGAGCGATCTCCTGCGTGAGCTCGAGCCCACCGTGGCCGCCCTGCTCGACCGCCACCTGCACGCCTCGAAGGAGTGGTTCCCCCACGAGGTCGTCCCTTGGGACCGGGGGCGGGACTTCGACCCGGCCCAGCCGTGGGATCCCGACGAGCACCCGGTGCCCGACGCGGTCCGCAGCGCGCTGTTCGTCAACCTGCTGACCGAGGACAACCTCCCGTACTACTTCTCGACGATCAACCGCCTCTTCGGCGCGGACGGCGCCTGGGGCACCTGGGCGAGGCGGTGGACCGCGGAGGAGGGCCGGCACTCGATCGCCATCCGTGACTACCTGACGGTGACCCGCATGCTGGACCCCTGCGGTCTCGAGCGGGCGAGGATGCACCAGGTCAGCTCGGGCGTGGTCCCCGAGCCGGACGACCCGATCGACGGGCTCGCATACGTGGCGCTGCAGGAGCTCGCCACCCGCATCGCCCACCGGGCGACCGGCCGGCTGCTCGACGACCCCGCCGGCTACGAGGTGATGGCTCGCGTCGCCACCGACGAGAACCACCACTTCCTCTTCTACCGGGACCTCGTCAGCGCGGCGCTCGAGCTCGACCCGTCGGCCACCGTCGCGGCGATCGAGCGGCAAGTCCTGGCCTTCGAGATGCCCGGCACCGGGATCCTGGGCTTCGACGACCACGCCCGGGCGATCGCCCGCGCCGGGATCTACGACCTGCAGGTCCACCACGACCAGATCCTCGTGCCGGTGGTCCTCCGCCACTGGGACGTCGCGTCGCTCGAAGGCCTCGACGCCGACGGCGAGGCGGCACGCGAGCGGCTGATCCGGCGCATCGACCGGATCGGTCGGGCGGGGAGCCACCTCGCCGAGCGCTGGGCCCGCGACCGGGAGGCCGTGGCCACGCCGGCATGAGCGGGTACCGGGCCTGCCTGATCGACGTCTACGACACGCTGCTCAGCTGCGACTTCCGCGTGCACGCCACGGAGATGCCCGTGTTCGCAGGGGTCGAGGCCCGCTCGTGGAACGAGGCGTTCATCCAGCACGGAGACGCGCTCAACGACGGGCAGCTCACCATGGGCGAGGCGTACGCCGCCGTGCTGCGGACCTGCGGCAAGGACCACGACGACGAGCTGATCGAACGGCTGCGGGCGCGCGACCTGGAGCTGCTGTTCGAGCACACCGTGGTGCACCCCGACAGCGTCCCGTTCCTCGAGGAGCTGCGAGAACGGGGCGTCCGCACCGCGATCGTGAGCAACTGCGCCGACGGCACCCGGCCGCTGCTCCACCACCTCGGCCTGGATGCACTGGTCGACGAGCTGGTGCTGTCCTGCGAGGTCCGCAGCTCGAAGCCCGCAGCCCCGATCTTCGAGACCGCCCTGACCGGGCTCGGCGCGACACCGGAAGAGACCGTGTTCGTCGACGACCAGCCCGCCTACTGCGACGGCGCGCGCCGGCTCGGCATCACCGCGGTCTGCATCCGACGGGACGACCCTCCGGTGGCGGGCGAGGAGCACATCGTCCGCTCACTCGAAGAGGTCATCCCGCTCTTCTGACGAGCGGGCGGTTCAGTCGACCGGCGCCACGACTGCGCCGGACGCGAGACGGGCGACGACGCCGGCACCGACCGAGCCGTCGGCCGAGCTCGGAACCGCGTTGACCGCGTTGACGAACACGTCTCCCCGCATCCGGAGCACGCGCGCGCCGCCCGTGGCCGTCACCGTCGCGGTTCGCGGCATGGCGCCGAGGAGGCCCCGCTCGCCGAAGCCCTCGCCCGGGCCCATCCGGTTGACGACGATCCCGCGTTGGGTGACGTCCAGCATCCCGTCGAGGATGACGAAGAAGTCGTCCGGATCGTCGCCCTCGCGGATGACGACGCGGCCGGGCGCCAACGACTCCTCGGTCCCGCTCGCGGCGAGGCACTCGAGCGCGAGCGGTGACGCGTGCGCGAGCCACGGCTGCACCTGCAGCAGCTCCAACCTCGGCGTGAGCGCGGCCCGGCGGCTCGTTCCCCGGGAGGCGAGGACCTGGAGCTGGCGGGCGGCGACGACCGCCGTGATGGGCAGCGCCGCGCCCACGATGACGAGCGACCACCTGAGGCCGGTCGCGTCGATGAGCATCGGCGCGGCGACCGACCCCACGAGGATCGAGCCGACGAGCAGCGAGTCGGTGAGCCCGAAGACGCGGGTGATCATGTGTGGCGGGAGCGATCGCAGCATGACGGTCATCGCGACGACCTCGGTCACGACGGAGCCGGCGCCCGCGACCACCATGAGCACCAGCGCGACCCACGACACGTCCACCGCCGCGAGCAGCGCGAACGGCACCCCGGCGACGACCGTCGCCGCCATGATCCCGACGACGGGCCGGCGCATCGCCGACACCCGGTTGGTGATCGCGACGCCGACGAAGCCGCCGATGCCCAGCGCCGCGTTGAGCAGGCCGAACCCGGCCTTGCCCGTGTGGAGCAGATCCTCGGCGACGACGAGGAGCCCGACCGTCGCGCCACCGAACACGACGTTGACGATCACCACGAGCATCAGCGGAACGCCGACCTCGACCGACCCCACCGCGGCACGGATCCCCGACGCGAACGCAGCCCAGATCGGCTCGTCCGGCTCGTCGGCATGGGCGACCGCCCGCGCTCCCGCCCGGGTCGGCAGCAGCGCGAGCGCGCCGAGCCCGAAGAGCCCGGCGTTGACGAGCAGGGCGACCGCCGGGTCGCCAGCCAGGAGGAGCAGGCCGCCGGCCGCCGGCCCGATCATCCACGACGACGTCTCGATGGTGTTGAGCAGGCCGTTCGCCGGGGCGAGGTCCTCGGCCGGGACGACGGTCGGCACCACGGCCGCGAGCCCCGGGTAGCAGGGCGTGCCGATGGTCGTCGCCGCGGCGACGAGGGCCACCACGACTAGCGGCGGGGCCTCGGCCGCCACCGCGGCGGCCAGCACGACCAGCGCGAGCGCCCGCAGGCCGGCCGACCAGAGCAGCACCCGGCGCACCGGCATGCGCCCGGCGATCACACCAGCAAAACCCGACACCAACAGGTAGGGCGCCAACCGGACCGCGTTGGCGGCCGCCACCCACGCGGTCGACCCCGTCTGATCGAAGAGCGCGACCGAGACGGCGACGATCCCGAGCGACTGCCCGGTCCCCGCCAGCGCATGGTGGCCGAGGAACCAACGCAGGTCGCGGCTCGACAGCGCCGAAGCGAAGGTCCCGCGCCCGATCGTGGTGGGCCCGCTGGTCACCGGCGGGCGGCTCTCACTCCTCGTCGGCGACCCGCCGGAGGTCGTCGGCGTCGAGCACGACGACCCGGCCACGCTCGAGTGCGACCACGCCTCGGTGGTGCAGCTCGTCGAGCGCTCGTGCGAGCTGCTCACGGCTGACCTCGAGCGAGGTCGCGAGCGCGCCCGCATCGATGTCGACCATGCGGTGGTCGCCGTCGAGGCGCGCGGCGAGGCGACGCGCGAGCTGGCCGACGGGAAGCCCACCGACCGCGACCGAGCGCATCTCGGTGTGCCTCCGACCGGAGGCCACCGTGGTGCGGGACGCGGCGAGATCCAGGTCGGGCGAACGCTCGATGACGTCGAGGACGTCGCTCGCCGAGAAGGCGACGAGCTCGACCGCCGTCCTCGCGTGGGCCGACGCGGAGCGGGGCCGTCCGTCGAGCGCGGCGAACTCACCGAGCAGGTCGCCGGGACCGAGGGCGGCGATGTCGCGGTCCGAGCCGACGACGAGGTGCACCACGCCGTCGGTCACGAGCAGCACCTCCGAGCCACGATCGCCCTCGGCGAAGATCAGCGCGCCCTCCCGGTAGCGCCGCCGGACGCCACGGTCGGTCAACGGGGCGAGCGCGGTGGCGAGCTGCTCCCTCATCCCAGCACCTCCACGTCGAGCGGAGGGAAGCCGTTGAACCCGATCGTGCTGTAGGTCGTCGAGTAGGCGCCGACCGACTGCAGGTACAGGCGCTCGCCGGCCCGCAGGTCGAGCGGCAGCTGGTAGTCGACGGTCTCGTAGAGGATGTCGGCGCTGTCGCAGGTGGGGCCGGCGAGAACGACCGGTCCGGTCGGTCGATCGGCGCCGTCGGTCAGCACCCGGTAGCGGATCGCCTCGTCCATCACCTCGGCGAGCCCCGAGAACATCCCGACGTCGAGGTACACCCACCGGTGCTCATCGGTGGTCGACTTGCGGGCGACGGTGACCACCTCGCAGCGCAGCGCGCCAGCGTCGGCCACCAGGTAGCGACCGGGCTCGACCAGCATCTCGGGTGGTAGATCGGGACCGAGGCGACGGCGGAGGGCGGCGACGATGTCGCTGCCGTACTCGTCGACCGGACGGATCGCTTCGAGGTACGTGCCGGGCAGACCGCCGCCGAGGTTGACCAGCTCGAGCTCGACGTCCTCGGCGAGCAGCTCCGCCCGGAGGTCGGCCACGGTCGCGAGCGCCCGGTCCCAGGCCGCCGGGTCGAACTGCTGGGAGCCCACGTGGAACGACACGCCGGGCCTGAGCCCGTGGCGGGCCGCCTCGAGGAGGAGCTCACGGGCGACATCGGGCGCGCAGCCGAACTTGCGCGACAAGGGCCACGCGGCCCCGAAGCCGTCGCACAGGATGCGGCAGAAGGCGAGCGACCCGGGTGCGTGGGCGACCAACTTCTCGAGCTCGCACTCGCTGTCGAAGGCGTAACGGGTCACGCCGAGCTCGGCCGCCCGGCGGACGGCGTCAGCCTTCTTGACGGTGTTGCCGAAGCTCAGCCGCTCCGGCGGCGCGCCGACCGCCAGGCACTGCTCGATCTCACCGATGGAGGCGACGTCGAACGACGAGCCGAGCTCGACGAGCATCGAGACCAGCTCCGGCAACGGGTTGGCCTTGACCGCGTAGAACACGGTCACGCCGGGCAGCGCAGCCACCAGATCCTCGTAGCGCTGTCGGACGACGTCGAGGTCGACGACCAGCAACGGGCTGCGATCGGGGTGGGCTGCGAAGCAGGACCGCTGCCGCTCGGTGATCGTCACGCGGCACAGCATGGCAAGCGACGGCCGCCGCCGCTCGCCGAGCTTCAGGGCACGAGGACCTCGACGCCGTCGGTGACGAGCCGCTCGACCTCGGCCTTCACGTCGTCGAGGTCGCCCAGCTCGATCTCGACCGCACCGCCGGGGGTGAGGAACAGGAACACGACCCGGCGGACCGGCTCACCGGTCGAACGCTCCACCGAGATCGCGTAGGACCCGCCCTGCAGCCGGTAGCCCTCGACCCGCTCCGCGAGCTGCGTCCGGTCGGTCGTGGCCGCGGTCTTGTAGTCGACGACGACCAGTCCGTCGTCGACGCGGTAGAGCAGGTCGATGTAGCCCTCGAGCAGCCGGCCGCCGACGGGCGTGCACGCGTACACCTCCCGCCAGTAGGAGCGGGCGGCCGCCTCCTGCACGATGGAGGAGCCGAGCGCGTCCGCCACGAGCTTGGTGACCGTGTCGACCCGCTCGGGGATCGCCTCGGCCTGGCACTGCGCAGCGACCGCGTCGGCAACGCCGTCCCCGGTAGCGAGGTCAACCGTCTGCAGGACGCCGTGCACCGCGCGGCCCACAGCTGACCCGTAGCGACCCTTCAGCCAGGGAGGCTGATCCATGTCGGGCGGGCGCTTCTCGAGGCCATCGGTGATCTCCGGATCCGCATCGAGACCGCCTTCGTCGGTGAGCGCCGTCGCGGCGATCGTCG
>JAFBAD010000061.1 GCA_019247975.1 Acidimicrobiia bacterium | reverse complement strand
GACACCGCGTACGCCTGGTCGGTCAGCACGTAGGCCGCGCCCATCCGTCGTCGCATGGGCTCCCGGGCGAAGAACGGGGAGAGCGAAGCGGAGTACAGCAGCAACCGCAGGTTGATCGTCCAGGCTGCGATCGCCGCGACGAACCAGCTGCCGCCGTCGCCCAGCACGTCCGCCGCGGCGAGCTGTGATGCGCCGGCGAACACGATGGTCGAGAAGCCCACAGCCGCCCACGCACCCAGGCCGTCGGCCGGAGGCGTGGCCCCGGCCACCAGCCCGAACGGCACGATCCCGATGAGCATCGGCGCCACCGCCTTCACGCCGGCTCGGACGTCTGCGCTCAGCACCCGGCGCATGATGGTCGCCGCGGCTGGCCCTCGTGAACCTGGTTCCGGTTACGTTCGGTCCCCGTGCTGGTGCAGGACCTCCGCACCCCGGCCCTCGTGGTCGACGCCGGTGCCTTCGAGCGCAACCGGACGACGATGAGCGCTGCGCTGCCCGGGGACCGGCTGCGCCCGCACGTGAAGGCGTTCAAGTCGACCGCCCTCGCCCGCGAGCTGGCGACGGCCGGACACCGTGGCTTCTGCGGCGCGACGCTCCGGGAGCTGCACGGGTTGGTGGACGCCGGTCTGGGCGACGACCTGCTGCTCGCCAACGAGACGGTCGACGAGGCGCACCTGCGCGAGGTCGTCGCGTCGGGCGGACGCATCACGATCGCGGTCGACTCCGAGGAGACGATCGAGGTGGCGGCCCGCGCCGGGGTGCGGGAGGTGTTGATCGACGTGAACGTCGGCATGCCGCGCTGCGGCTGCCGGCCGGAGAACGCGGGACGGCTGGCCGACCGGGCGCGGCAGGCCGGGCTCGAGGTGCGCGGCGTCATGGGCTACGAGGGCCACCTGATGACCGCCGACCTCACGTCGAAGGCCGAGCTCGTCGCTGCGTCGATGGAGCTCCTGCAGCAGGCGCACGCCGAGGTGGGCGGCGACATCGTCTCGGGCGGCGGCACCGGCACCTACGCGATCAACCGCTGGTGCACGGAGATCCAGGCCGGCTCGTACCTCTTGATGGACACGCACTACGGCGCCAGCGAAGTTCCGTTCGAGCAGGCGCTGCACCTCCTCACCACCGTCGTCTCGGTCGATCGTGCCGGCGGCTGGGCGGTGGCCGACGGCGGCCTCAAGGCGCTCGGCATGGACCACGGTGACCCGTCGATCGACGACGCCAAGGTGTGGTTCTGCTCCGACGAGCACACGACGTTCGGACCGGCCGATGGCGCGCCGCTCCCCCACGTCGGGGACCGCGTCCGGATCGTGCCCGCCCACGTCGACCCGACCGTCGCCTACCACGAGCAGTTGCACGTCGTGTCGGGCGACGAGGTCGTCGACGTGTGGCCGGTCGACCTCCGAGGTTGGTGACGTGGGACAGATCGAGCTCGCGCCGATCCGTCCCGATCAGGACGGCGAGCTGTTCGACCTCTTCGCCCGCATCGTCGCAGCCGGCGAGGGGTTCCCGCACGCGCCACCGCTCACCCGCGCGCAGTTCGACGACACGTGGGTGCGGCCGGTCACGACCGTCATCGCCGCGAACGTCGACGGCGACCTCGCCGGCGCGTACTACCTCAAGCCCAACTCACCCGGTCGTGCCGCGCACATCGCCAACGCGGGCTACGTGGTCAGCTCGGCGCACCGAGGCACGGGCGTCGGCCGAGCGCTCGTCGAGGACTCGATCACCCGAGCACCGACGCTCGGCTTCGACGCGATCCAGTTCAACCTCGTCTTCGCGTCGAACCCCGCACGCGCGCTCTACGAGGCGCTCGGCTGGCGCGAGATCGGCCGCGTCCCCGACGCCGTCAGCGGCGAGGAAGCCGTCATCTACTGGCGCGCCGTCTGACCGAACGAACCCTCCCCAATCCGAAATTGGCCGGGTTGGCCGCGCCATGCGCGGCCAACCGGGCCAATTTCGGGTTTCGGGGGGGTCAGGCGCGGCGGCCGAGGGCCTTGACCAGCGCTCGGAACGCACGGCCGCGATGGCTGAGCTCGTGCTTCTCGGCGGCGGTCATCTCGGCGAACGTGCGGCCGTCGCCGTCGTTCGGGACGAACACCGGGTCGTAGCCGAAGCCGAGTTGGCCGGCCCGCGCCGGTGCGATCAGCCCGTCGACGATGCCCTCGGCGATCACCTCGCGCCCGTCGGGCCAGCGGGCCAGGGCCACGGTGCGGAAGCGGGCCGTGCGGTCGGCCGGGTACACGCCTTCGAGCGCCTCGAGCAGCTTGGTCACGTTGTCGGCGTAGGTGGCGTCCTCGCCCGCATACCGGGCCGAGCGCACGCCGGGTTCGCCCTGCAGCTCGTCCACCTCCAAGCCGGTGTCGTCGGCCACGGCCGGGAGGCCGGTCGCCTCCGCGATCGCCACCGCCTTCAGCCGGGCGTTGCCCTCGAGCGTGTCCGCGTCCTCGACGACGTCGGGGACCTCCACCGGCCGGGGCACGAGCTCCACCGCGGAGCCGAGGATGGCGGCGATCTCGGCCGCCTTGTCGGGGTTGGCGGTGGCGAGCACCAGCCGCAGGGTCACCGGCCGGTGTCGCCCGGTCGCACGCTCGGCGGCACCGACACCATCTCGGCCTGCAGGGCGACGATCTCCGTGATGCCGCCCGACGCGAGCACCAGCAGCGAGTCGAGCTCCTCACGGGTGAACGGCATGCCCTCGGCGGTGCCCTGCACCTCGACGAATCGTTCGCCGGCCATCACCACGTTCATGTCGACCTCGGCCCGCGAGTCCTCGACGTACGCGAGGTCGAGCAACGGCGCGCCATCGACGATGCCGACCGAGATCGCCGCGCAGTGCTCGGTGATCGGGTGCTCGGCGATGCGGCCCGCGGCCACGACGCGCGACAGCGCGTCGTGCAGCGCGACCCATCCGCCGCAGATCGACGCGGTGCGGGTGCCACCGTCGGCCTGCAGCACGTCGCAGTCGACGATCACCTGGCGCTCGCCGAGCAGCACCATGTCGCACACAGCTCGGAGCGAGCGGCCGATGAGCCGCTGGATCTCCTGGGTGCGGCCGGACGGCTTGCCGTCCTTGACCTCGCGGCGGATCCGCTCGGCTGACGCGCCGGGGAGCATCGAGTACTCAGCGGTCACCCAGCCCTTGCCGCTCCCCCGCATCCAGCGGGGCACGTCCTCGTCTATCGACGCGGTGCACAGCACGCGCGTACGACCGAAGGAGACGAGCACCGACCCGGCGGCCGCGTCGGTGTAGTCCCGCTCGAACGTGATCGGGCGGAGCTCGGCGGCGTCGCGGCCGTCATGTCGCATTCAGACCTCGTAGGTGTCGCCGGGCCTGGCCGTGCTGACCGGCCCGTCGTAGGTGGTGGCGGCCTCGGCGCGGCGGCGTGCCTCGTCGGAGCCCGGGGTGAGATGGGTGAGCAGCAGGTGCTCGGCCCCAGCCTCGCGCGCCAGCACACCGGCCTCGGCCCCCGTGAGGTGCTCGAACGTGCCCTGGCGCTCGGGGGCGAGGGTCGCCTCGCACAGGGCCAGGTGCAGCGGGTCGGAGCCGAACGCGGCGAACGAGAACTTGCTGCCCGTGTCGGCGGTGTAACCGAGCGCTCGACCGCCGTGGCTGGCCCGTACCGCGAGCGTCTCGACCGGGTGGTCGGTGCGGACGAAGGCGAGCTCGATGTCGCCGACGGTGGCGCGACCGCCGTCGCTGACGACCTCCCACGAGAAGGTGGGCTCCGCGCCGTCGCTGATGTGGTCGACCAGCTGACGGACGCCCGCGGTGGTGATCACCCGCATGCCCTCCACGTCGAGCACGTACTTGAGCGCGTTGCGGACGACGGGCAGCTCGAGGCAGTGGTCGGGGTGCTCGTGGGTCACGACGATCGCGTCGAGGTCGGTCAGCGCGACGTGCTCCTGCACCGCGCCGAGCGTGCCGGGGCCGGCGTCGAGCCAGACGCTGGTGGTGTCCGTGCGAAGCAGGTAGCCGGTGCACGAACCGCCCGGTCCTGCGTACGACCCGTCGCAGCCGAGGATGGTCAGCTCCACGGCGTCGGTTCCACGCGGTCGAGCTCCGGACCGAGCAGTCGTCCGCCGAGCCGGCGGAACGTCTCGACGTCACCGGACGAGCAGAAGCGGTGCCGACCGGGACCGGCGCCCGTGC
>JAFBAD010000332.1 GCA_019247975.1 Acidimicrobiia bacterium | reverse complement strand
ACGGCGACATCGACCGGGACGGGACCGCGACGGCCGAGCCGTGGTTCGGCGAGCCGGTCCCGATCTACGGCAACACCACGATCGGCGTGGTCGCCACCAACGCGACCCTCGACAAGCTCGGCTGCCTGGTCGTCGCGCAGGGCGCCCACGACGGCCTGGCCCGCTCGGTCGTGCCGGCCCACACCCGGGCCGACGGCGACGCCTTCGTGGCCGTAGCCACCGGTCGGGCGGAGGCGACGGCGGACGTCGTTCGCCTCGCCGCGGTCACCGCGGTGGAGCGGGCGGTGCGCTCGGTCCAGTAGGGCGTCCGACGAGGGCGTCGTACGATCTCTCCCGTGTCCTCCCCCCTCGAGGAGCTGGCCATGGAGGCCAGCACGTGCACCCGGTGCGCGCTCGCCGAGAGCCGCACCCAGGTGGTGTTCGGCACGGGGGATCCGGCCGCCGACGTCGTGTTCGTGGGCGAGGCGCCGGGGGCCGAGGAGGATCGCCAGGGCCTTCCGTTCGTCGGACGATCGGGTCAGCTGCTCGACCGCCTCATGCAGGAGGAGATGGGCATGCGTCGCGGGGAGGGCGTGTACATCCTCAACACGCTGCGCTGCCGGCCGCCGGGCAACCGCGACCCGCAGCCCGAGGAGATCGACGCGTGCTGGCCGTGGCTCGAGGCGCAGCTCGACCTCATCCAACCCAAGGTCGTCGTGACCCTCGGCAACTTCTCCACGAAGCTGCTCCTGAAGACGAAGCTCGGCATCACCAAGCTGCGCGGCCGGAGCTACCCGTGGCGCGACGGCGTGCTCGTGCCGACCTACCACCCGGCGGCTGTGCTGCGCAGCGGTGGCGGTCCGATGGCGCAGATGCGGGCCGACCTCGTGCGAGCGAAGCAGGCGTCGCTGGGCGCGCCGCCGACCGACCTCACGGTCCCGACATGACCGAGGTCACGGTCCGGACTGCGGAGCACGCCGCCACGCAAGCGGTCGGCGAGGCGCTGGCCGGCCTGATCGAGCGGGGCGACCTGGTGCTGCTGTCCGGGGAGATGGGCGCGGGGAAGACCGCCTTCGTGCAGGGCCTCGGGCGCGGCCTCGGCGTGACCGGCCGCATCACCAGCCCGACGTTCACGATCGCCCACCAGTACGCCGGCGCGCAGCTGACGATCCACCACCTCGACGTCTACCGGCTCGAGCACCTCAACGAGGCGCTCGACATCGGTCTCGCGGAGATGCTCGACGAGGGCTCGCTGGTCGTCATCGAGTGGGGCGACGCGATCGCGCCGGTCCTGCCCCGTGACTACCTCGAGGTGCGCTTCGCGTTCGGCGCGAGCGACGACGACCGCGAGCTCGTGTTCCGTCCGGTGGGCGGGCAGTGGCTGGCGCGGTCGCGCTCGCTCGACGAGGCGCTGTCGCGGTGGAGCGGCGCGTGCTGATCCTCGGGATCGAGACGTCGACCGTGCAGGTCGGTTGCGCGATCGGTGGCCACGAAGGCGTGCTCGCGTCGACGCACTCGTCACGGGGCAAGCGCCACGCCGAGTCGCTCACGCCGGCCATCGAGTTCACCTGCCAGCAGGCCCGCGTCTCCCTGCAGGAGATCGGTGTGGTCGCAGTCGACCTCGGGCCCGGGCTCTTCACCGGGCTGCGGGTCGGCATCGCGACGGCGAAGGCGATCGCGCAGGCGTTGCGGGTGCCGATGATCGGCGTGTCGAGCCTCGACCTGCTCGCGTTCCCGGCCCGCTTCAGCTCACGGCTCATCGCCGCGGTCCTCGACGCCCGCCGGGGCGAGGTCTTCTCCGCGCTGTACCGACAGGTGCCGGGCGGGGTGCAGCGGCTGACCGACCCGCAGGTCGGCTCGCCCGACGAGCTGGCGTCCGAGCTCGTCGCACGCGGGACCGACGTCTTGATGGTCGGTGACGGCGCGGTTCGCTACGCGGACCGGTACCGCCACCTCCCCGGCGTCGAGCTGGTCGAGCCCGAGCTCGCGCACCCGTCCGCCCGATCGCTCGTGTCACTCGCCCACGCGCAGGCGCTGCGCGAGGAGTGGGTGCGTCCGTGGGAGCTCACCCCGCTCTACCTGCGACGGCCCGATGCGGAGATCAACTGGTCGTCACGGGAGGGCGCGTGATGGCGGCGCGCGCCGAGTCGCTCGACCCGTCGGAGCTGGAGGTCGTCGTCACGCCGATGCGGCGGCGCCACCTGCGCGGCGTCCTGCGGATCGAGCACCGGGTGTACCCGCGCCCGTGGTCGCTCGGTCTGTACATGAGCGAGCTGGCCCTGCCGTCGACGCGCGTGTACCTGGTGGCCAGGGTCGGCACGGCGGTCGTCGGCTACTGCGGGCTGATGACCGTGGGCGAGGATGGCCACATCACCACCGTCGCCGTCGATCCCGCCTGGCACCGCCGCCGTGTCGGCACCCGGCTGCTCCTCGCGCTCGTCGAGCAGGCCGTCGGCCGTGGCGTGCGCGACATCACGCTCGAGGTGCGCATGTCGAACGCTGCCGCGCAGACCATGTACCGGCACTTCGGGTTCGCCCCGGCCGGCGTGCGCCGCGGCTACTACGTCGACAACGCGGAGGACGCCATGGTCATGTGGGCCCACGGGGTGGACGAGCCCGCCGAGGTCGACCGTCGCGCCGCGCTCGCCGCCCAGGTCCCGGGCCGCACGGTCCTGGAGGGGCTCTCGTGACTGCGACGCACGGGGGAACGATCCTGGGCATCGAGACGTCGTGCGACGAGACCGCGGCGGCCGTCGTGGTCGAGGCCCGGGAGGTGCGCTCGTCGGTCGTGTCGAGCCAGGTGGACCTGCACGCGCGCTACGGCGGCGTTGTTCCCGAGATCGCCAGTCGCGCCCACGTCGAGCTGATCACGCCGGTCATCGCCGAGGCGCTCGTCGAGGCCGGCATCGAGGACCACCAGGTCGATGCGGTCGCCGCGACCTACGGCCCCGGCCTGGTCGACGCG
>JAFBAD010000319.1 GCA_019247975.1 Acidimicrobiia bacterium | reverse complement strand
GGCCGTGCGGTCAAGTGGCGGCTCGAGGGCCTGGGCATGCGGGTGCTCAGCTTCGACCCCTACGCCGACGACACCACGCACGAGTCGCTCGACGCGATGTGCGCCGAGTCGGACGTCGTCACGATGCACGCCGCGCCGACCATCGAGACGCTCGGGATGATGGGTGGGAAGCAGTTCGCCGCCATGCCCGAGGGGTCGATCTACCTGAACGCGGCGCGGGCCGGCCTGCACGACACCGATGCGCTGGTCGAGTCGCTGCAGTCGGGTCACCTCGCCGGCGCGGGGCTCGACCACTTCGAGGGCGAGCAGCTGCCCGAGGGCCACCCGCTGCTCGACATGGACCAGGTCGTGCTCACGCCGCACATCGGTGGCGCGACCTACGACACCGAGGTCAACCACTCGCTGATGATCGCCGAGGACGTCGCCCGGGTGCTCCGGGGCGAGCGTCCGGAGCGGTGCGCCAACCCGGAGGTGCTGCCGTGACCGATACCGATGCCGCCGTGAAGATCAACGGCCATCCGCTGGAGGAGGTGCGGGAGGCGGTGCTCGAAGCGGCGAAGAAGATGTACGCGCGCGGGCTCGTCGAGGGCACCGCCGGCAACGTCTCGGGCCGGGTCGACGACGGCACCGTCGTGCTCACGCCGTCGTCGTTGTCCTACGAGGCGATGACGCTCGAGGACCTCGTGCAGATCACGCTCGAGGGTGAGGTCGTCGCCGGTGAGCGCTCGCCGACCAGCGAGAAGTCGCTCCACCTCGCGACGATGGCCGCGCACCCCGAGGTCGGAGCGGTGGTGCACTGCCACGCCAAGTACGCGTCGATGTACGCGGTCGCCCACCGGGCCATCCCTGCAGCGATCGACGAGTTCGTCACCTACATCGGCGGCGATGTCCCGAT
This sequence comes from Acidimicrobiia bacterium, assembly GCA_019247975.1. Taxonomy (GTDB): domain Bacteria; phylum Actinomycetota; class Acidimicrobiia; order Acidimicrobiales; family Iamiaceae; genus JAFBAD01. The sequence continues at coordinate 7,626 of JAFBAD010000319.1, read as the reverse complement.
CTGCGACTACCACCAGTCCGGCAGCGACGGCCTCGCCACCGAGGTCGCGTCGCGGCTCGGCAACCGGTCGGCCGCGCTGATGGCCAACCACGGCATGTGCGCGGTCGGCAAGAACGTGGACGACGCGCTGCACTCGGCGATGGTGGTCGAGCACAACGCGCAGATCATGTGGGGCGCGGAGCAGCTCGGCGGCATCGTCGAGCTGCCCGAGAAGGCGACCACCGACTTCGCGAACGTCTACGACTTCATCCGCCACCACATGTGGATGGCGTGACCAGCCCCATCTGGCTGACCCAGGGCGAGCACGAGACGCTGCGGGCGGTCATGGACCGCCTGATCCCCGGCGCCGGTGCGGCCGGCGCAGCCGACTACGTCGACCTGCTGCTCGGCGCGTTCTCGTTCGATCCGCCCCGCATCTTCGCGGGCGGGCCCTTCAGCGGCCGGCACGGCGGCGAGGCCGGGTTCGAGCGGTGGCTCGACCTCGGCCCGGTCGAGGAGATCGCGTGGCGCATCCGCATCGAGGGGACGAAGGACGTGCCCGAGCGCTCGTTCAACGGACCGGTCGTCGGCTGGCAGGACCGCTACCGCGCCGTGCTCGCGACCCTCGGGGCGGACCTCGCGTCACAGCCCGCTGAGGAGCAGGACCGACGCATCGCCGAGCTCGACGAGGACGATCGCACGATGATCTTCGAGCATGCGTGCGAGGCGCACTACGGCGATCCCGTGTACGGAGGCAACGTCGATGGCGCCGGTTGGAAGGCGATCGGCTTCGACGGCGACGTGCTCCCCCGTGGCTGGACCGACGCCGAGGTGTCCGAACCGTGAACGCCAGCGACCTCGACTGCGACGCGGTGATCGTCGGCTCCGGCCCGTCCGGGGCGGCGGTGGCCGACGTCCTCACCGCGGCCGGCTGGTCGGTGATCATCCTGGAGAAGGGCCGTAACCACCTGCTCGAGCTCGAGGCGCCGTTCGGCCCGATCGGCCACTACTCGAACGACGAGCTCAAGTTCGTCCAGCGCCACTTCCTCGGGCCCGACCCGGTCACCGAGCCGCGCACCTTCCGCCGCGCCGAATCCGATGGCGACCACCTGATGGTCGGCCATGTCAACGCGCTGCCCACGACTGTCGGCGGCGGTGGGGTGCACGCGGATTCGAAGCTTCCCCGCTTCCGTGAGGAGGACTTCCACCTGCGGTCCGCGCTCGGTCCGATCGACGGCGCGGACGTCGTCGACTGGCCGGTCACCTACGAGGACCTCGAGCCGTACTACGCGGAGTGCGAGCGCTCCGCGGGCGTCGCCGGCGAGGAGACGAACCCGTTCGCAGCATGGCGCTCCGGGCCGTTCCCGATGCCGCCGGGCCCGGACATGTACGGCGCGGTGCTGTCGATGGGCGCGGCCGAGAAGGTCGGCCTGCACCCGTACCGCGCACCGACCGGCGTGAACTCGGTGCCGTACGACGGCCGACCGGCCTGCGTGAACTGCGGGTTCTGCGGCGGCTACGGCTGCCCGATCGAGGCCAAGGGCGACCCGGTCGCGCTGCTGCGTCGCGTGCTCCGGTCGGGCAAGGGCGAGATCCGACCCGAGAGCCACGTCGTCGAGATCACCGTCGACCGGTCCGGCCGCTACGCGACCGGCGTCCGCTACCTCGACCGTGATCGCAACGAGCAGGAGGTGCGGGCGACGCACGTCGTGCTGGCGGCCGGCGCGTTCGAGACGCCGCGCCTGCTGCTCCGACAGGGCCTGGCCAACTCGTCGGACCAGGTCGGCCGCAACCTCATGTACCACTTCCAGACCTTCACCGTGGGCGGCTTCCCGTTCCCGCTCCACGGCATGCGGGGTCGCTCCGTGACCGGCGCGCACGACGACCACATCGTCGGCGACGACGCGCAGCGCCGGGCTGCGGCCGACGCAGGCCTGCCGTGGATCCGTGGTGGTCTCGTGGAGCACGGCGGTGGTGGCCAGCCGATCCGGGAGGCGCTCGTCTACGGACCGGGCGCGCACCACATCGACGCGATGCGCGACTCGAACCTGCGCGAGCGGCTGTGGGCGTTCACGATGCAGGGCGAGGACCTCGCACAGGCGTCGAACCGCATCGATCTCGACCCCAAGATCAAGGACGCCTGGGGCTTCCCCGCCGGTCGCGTCACCTACCTGCCACACCCCCACGAGCTCGTGATGTCCGAGCACGCCGGACCGATCCTCGAGCGGGTGCTGCGCGAGGCCGGTGCCGAGTGGACCATCACGTCGACGTCACCGCCGCAGGGCGGCGACGCGGACCTCAGCCCGCTCGGGATCGCTCCGGCGAGCTACCACATCATGGGCACCTGCCGGATGGGGGACGACGCAGCGACGAGCGTCGTCGACTCGTCGAGCCGGACGTGGGACATCGAGAACCTGCTGATCGCCGACTCGTCGGTCTTCGCGACCTCAGCCGGCTACAACCCCACGCTCACGATCATGGCGCTCGCCTCCCGCGCCGCCCACCTCCTCACCGACACCCCCCTGCCCGCCACCACGCCCCACTGAGCTTCAGATGCGGATCTGGCCGATGGGAGCGGCGGTAGGTCGGGTGGCGCCGGGGGCTTGCTCCTCGGTGACCGCGAGCGTGGTGGTGCCCGCGCCGACGTGGAACGGCACGACTGCAGAGCGGCCGTCGAAGGTGCCAAGCGACACCGCCTTCGATCCGTCCATGCGCCACAGCTGGTACACGAGCCCGTCCCGCAAGCTCGGCGTGCTCCCTGCGAGCAGGAAGCCCGAGCCGTCGCGCGTGATGGCGGTCGGCACCACCGATCCGTCGTGCAGCTCGAGGGTGCCTCGGCGCGAGCTCGGATCGACGAGCGCAGCGGTCGCCACCTGCGAGGCGGTGGCCCGGTGGTCCATGGTGCTGAGCCGCTGATCGAGGCGGACGACCGCGACCCCGAGCACGAGGATGATCGCCGCGGCGGTACCGAGCAGTGCGACCTGCAGGCGCGACAGGCGCGACCTCGAGGGGCGCGGCTCGAGCGGAACCACCGTGCCGCCCTCGGGCCCCACCTCGAGCCGCATCTGGGGTGGCGGCTCCTCGAGCGACGAGAGGATCTTGTCCCACACCCCTGCGGGCGCCGGCGCGCCGCCGTGGGCGATGAGCGCCGCGACCTCGCGGTGCTCGGCCACCTCGGCCCGGCAGCGCGGGCACTCGCGCAGGTGGAGCTCGACCGCCTCGCGCTCCTCGCCCTCGACCGCGTCGAGCGCGTAGACGCCGAGCAGCGCCTCGATCTCCTCGTGGCTGAGGTCCATCACGCCTCGAACCCCATGCCGGCCGACTGCAGCTCGGTGCGGAGTCGGCGCAGGCCGGCCCGGATGCGGCTCTTGACCGTGCCTTCCGGCTCGCCCAGGAGCACCGCCACCTCGCGGTAGGTGTGCCCGCCGAGGTAGGCGAGCTCGATCGCCTGCCGCTCGCCCACCGGCAGGGCCGCCACCGCCGCCTTCACGTGCTCCGCCACGCTCAGGTCCACCACCTCGTGCTCGAGGTCGTAGCCACCTTCCGCGGTGCGGCGCAGGTCGGTCTGCTCACGCCGGCGGCGGGCGGTCTCGGCCCGCAGCAGGTCGACCGAGCGGCCGTGGCACTGCGCGAGGAGGTACGAGCGGAGCGTGCCGCGGTCCGGGTCGAACTTCTCGGGGTCGTTCCACAGCCGTAGGAAGACCTCCTGCACGATCTCCTCGGCGAGGGTGAGGTCACGGAGCAGCCGGCGGGCCAGGCCGAACACCGCTCCTGCATGGCGACGGTACGCCTCGGCCAGCGCATCCGCGCGGTAGCGGCTGATCGAGACGACGAGAACCGCGTCGCTGGCCTCCTGGAGATCGATGGCACTCATCCTGCCCGAGGTTTCGGCGCCGCCGGCCATCCCGGATGATCATCGGCCGGCGACGCACCGGGTGAGGTTGGCACCCCCGGCGACCACCGGCTCCCACGATCGACCCGTCAGCGACTGACCGTCAGGATGGCCGCCGACACGTGGGGGTGCGCATGGCTGCGGTGATGACGGTGGAGGTTCTCGGGACCAGCGGGTCCCGCCCGACCTGGTCCCAGGTCGGTGGCTCGGTGGTGATGGTCGTGCTCACCGCCCTCCTGGTGGTCCAGGCCGGCAGCGTGCGGTCGCGAACGCATTCGCTCGCCTCGGGCACGGGGCACGCGGCCGCCGGCATCGACGCGCCGGCCGTGGCCGACGCCATGACCCACCCCGTGCGCGCCGTGGCCGGGCACCCGGATGTCCTGGCGGTCGGCGACGGCGCGTACCAGGCCCGCTTCACCACGGACGGCTTCGCTGTGGCCCCGGCCGGCGCCGCAACCGCCTTGCGGCTCTCGCTCCACGGCGCGGCTCGCGGCGGACAGGTCCTCCCCCTGCACCAGGGCGTGTGGAACGGGCACGCCAACGTGGCCGAGCGGGCCTTGAGCAGCGTCGTGCACGAGCGCGTGACCGCGACCGCCGGAACGGTGGAGTGGGACGTCGTCGTGGACGCGCCGCCCGCCGGCCGGGGTGCTCTCGCCGTCACCGCCGACGTCACGGGCGCTGCGAGGATCGACCCGCAGCACGACGGCCTGCACATCGCCCTGTCCGGGCACGGCGGCGAGCTCGACATGGGCCGGCTGGTCGTGAAGGACGCCACTGGGGCCGTCGTGTACCAGGCCCTCCCCCGGGTCCACGGGCGCCAGCTGCAGCTGGTCGTCCCCGAACGCGTCCTCCGCGGCGCCCGCTACCCGCTGACCCTCGACCCGAAGGTCGGTCCGGAGCACCTCGCCGGCGACACCTCGGGCGCCGGCACCTCCGGGACGGCGGCCGCGTTCGACGGGACCAACTACCTCGTCGTCTGGACCTACGGGCTCTGCGGGTGCAGCTACAACATCGACGGCGCGGTGGTGAAGCCCGACGGCACGCCGATGAGTACGACGCCGATCACCATCACCAACGCGACCGGTGCCCAGGGTGAACCCGATGTCGTCTTCTACGGCTCGAACTACCTGGTGACGTGGACGGATACGCGGAGCGGCGGGTCCGACATCTACGGAGCCCGGGTCACCAAGGCGGGCACGGTGCTCGACACGATGGGCCTGGCCGTCAACACCAGCGCCGGTGAGCAGACCGCCCCCGCGACCGCCTTCGACGGCACGAACGTGATGATCACCTGGACCGACGGTCGGTCCGGAACGGGCACGGACATCTACGGGACCCGTTGGAGCCCGTCGACCGGCGTGCTCGACGGTGCCGGCTTCGCCGTGTCGGCGGCCACAGGTGACCAGAGCGATTCGGACGTCGTCTACGCCGGCGCCGACTACGTGGTGGCGTGGACGGATGGCCGGAAGGGCAACGACGACATCTACTCGTCGAGGGTCCGAACCACCGGCGAGGTGCGTGACACCGGCGGTGCGGCCTTCACCACGGACACCAGCGACCAGAGCGGCCCGGCGCTCGCGTTCGACGGCACGAACGCACTCGTCGTCTGGACCGACGAGCGCCTGGGTGGCCCCGACATCTACGCGACCCGCTGGAGCCCCGCAACCGGCTTGTTGGAGGCGGACGCCTTCCCGGTGACGACCGCGGGCGGCAGCCAGAGCGGCGTGACCGTGGCGTTCCACGGTTCCTTCCTGGTGGCCTGGCTCGACCAACGGAACTCGGCGGACAACGCGGACGTGTACGCCGCGCGGGTCACGAAGGCCGGCGAGGTCTCCGATCCGAACGGCATCCCGGTCGCCACCAGCTCCACCAACGAACGCGGGCCTGTCGCCGTCGCGGGGAGCAGCAGCACGTGGCTGACCTTCTACGGCCGCGACGCCACCGGCCGGATCTACGACCGCACGGTCGCCCCGAAGTAGCCGTCAGCCCCGCACGAACCCCGTCACCGCCTCGACGTGGGCGGTGTGCGGGAACAGGTCGACCAGCGTGGTTCGGACGTGGCGGTAGCCGGCCGCGGTGAGGAGGCGCGCGTCGCGACCGAGCGACGCCGGGTCGCAGCTCACCAGCACGATGCCTCCGGCCCGCGAGCCCTTCACCCTGGCGACGCCGTCGCGATCGAGCCCCGTGCGCGGTGGGTCGGCGATGACGAGGTCCACGTGGTCGGGGCGCCAGGCCTCGAGCGCCGAGCGCACCACCCGGACCCGGTCGCCGCTGAGGTTGTGCCGGGCGTCGGCCACCGCGGACCGGTCCCGCTCGACCGCCACCACCGGCCCGTCGCCGGCGGGTGCGACCGTTCCGGCGAACAGCCCGACACCGGCACACAGGTCGGCGGCCGATCCGGCGTCGGGCGCGACCGACGCGGCGGTCGTTCGGACGACGTCGACCAGCGCGTCGGCGCCGTCGGCCCGGCACTGGAAGAAGGACCCGGCCGAGATGCGCCAGGTCCGGCCTCCGACCTCCTCGTGGTACCAGGCGCGTCGGCCCCGGCGGAGCTCGTCACGCCCTACGACGGTCACGCCGTCGGGCACCCGCGCGCCGGCGGCCGACGGACCGACGATCACGAGCCGCTCACCGGTGCGGGCACCGGCCCGGATCGTCACCTCGCGCGCACCCGGGAAGCGGCCCTCCTCGATGATCTCCGCGACGAGCGGGTGGCAGATCAGGCAGGATGCGACGGCCAGCGGGTCGTGGCTGTGCCAACGCCGGAAGGCGAACCGGTCGCCGACCACCGTGCCCCGGGCGATGGTGCGGAACCCCTCGGTCGGCAGCGCCGGGCCGATCGAGACCTGCGGCTCGACGATCCGGCCGATGCGCACGAGCGCGTCACGGACGATCGCCTCCCGCAGCGACGGTTGCGCGCTCGGCGCGACGTGCTGCCAGTCGCACCCGCCGTAACCCTCGTCAACGAACGGGCAGGGCGGCACGACGCGATCCGGCGCCGGCTCGACCACCGTCCGCAGCTCGGCGGTGGCGTAGGACTTGTGCTCGCCCGTCAGCGCGACCTTGACCCGCTCCCCCGGCAGCGCGCCGCGCACGAACACGACGCGGCCATCATCGTCACGGGCCACCGCCGCACCCCCGGCGGCCACCGCGGTCGTCTGCACCTCCACAGGGGCTGCCTACCATTGGAACCGTGCCCCGGCCGATCGCCATCGTCCCCTCCGTGCTGCCGGCGGACCTCGCCCGGCTCGGCGAGGAGTGCCAGTCCCTCGAGAAGGCGGGCGTCGACCGCATCCAGTTCGACGTCATGGACGGCCACTTCGTCCCGAACCTGACCTTCGGGCCCGACGTGATCGCGGCGTGCCGTTCGATCACATCGGTGCCGTTCGAGGCGCACCTCATGGTCGAGCGCCCGGACGACCTGCTGGACCGCTACCTCGAAGCCGGCTGCAGCACCGCCATCGTCCACGCCGAGACGGCCACCCACCTGCACCGCACCCTCGGCCACATCCGCAGCGAGGGCGCATCGCCGGCCGTCGCGCTGAACCCGGCCACGCCGATCGACGCCGTCCGCCATGTCCTCGACCTCGTGGACATGGTGCTGGTCATGACCGTGAACCCGGGCTTCGGTGGCCAGTCGTACATCGCGACCATGGAGCCGAAGGTCGCCGAGCTGCGGGCGCTCATCGTGGACGCTGGGCTCGACGTCGACATCGAGGTGGACGGCGGGATCGCCAACGAGACCGTGGCCGGCG
>JAFBAD010000273.1 GCA_019247975.1 Acidimicrobiia bacterium | reverse complement strand
CGACATCGCCGCGCTCCTCAACGAACGCCCCCGCAAAACCCTCGACTGGCAAACTCCCGCCGAACGATTCAACGAGCTTGTCGCGCTCACCGCTTGAAACCGCCGACCGCTATTGCCTTCAGAAACGCGATCAACGCAGGAGCAGCTCGATGTTGTCCTGGAACAGGGCGCGGTCGGTGGCCGGGTCGCAGCCGGCGGCGGCGTAGCCGGCGAGCGGGTCGTCGGTGCCCTCGGAGTGCGGGTAGTCGCTGCAGGCCATGAACAGGTCGCCGCTGCGGGCCAGCCGCGGTGGCTGCTCGTAGGAGAACGCCGCGACCCGCACCTGCCGGGCCACGTACTCGCTCGGCCGGAGCGAGAGGTCCGACAGCGTGCGGCCGTTGAGGCGGGAGGTGAAGTCCCAGGCGCCGTCCAACATCATCAGGAACATCGGCACCCAGACCGCGCTGAGCTCGATCACGCCGATGCGCAGATCGGGGTGGCGCTCGAGCACGCCGTTGGTCACGAGGTCGGCGATCGCCACCGCGGGCGGCACCCAGAGGAAGACCGAGTCGAGCACCGGCACGAACTGGTCGGACGGATCGGTGAACCAGCCGTCGCCGATCACCCTCGGCTGATCGGCGACGTGGAAGACCGGGGTCACGCCGTGGTCGACGAAGGCGGACCAGATGCGCTCGTGGTCGGGGTGCGACAGCGGCCGGCCGTCGACCAGCGCCGGCGCGATCATCGCCAGCCGCACCCCTGCCTGCTCCAGCGAGGCGAGCTCCTCGGCCAGCCAGGCCGGGTCGCGCAGCGTCAGGTGCGCGACCGGTGACAGCCGCCCACGACCCTCGGTCACGACGGTCGCGCACCAGCGGTTCCAGGCCCGCATGTTCGCGGTCAGCGCAGTGAGGTCATCGCCGAGCGCCCGCTCCCACAGGAGGCCGAAGTTCGGGAAGAGGACCGCGCCCGCGAGCCCCATCGCGTCGAGCCGATCGACCCGTGCGCTCGGGTTCCAGTAGTCGGCCGGCAGCGCCTCGTCGTAGTCGTAGGAGGGCGGCTCGCCGCGACGCTGGCGCTCACGGAACGCGCCGAGCGCCGTCGTGTCGCCGGGCATCTGCACGTCGGCGACCTGCAGCCGCCGGCCCGCCCAGGTCACCCACGGGTAGCCGAGCTCGTCGTCCTCGATGGCGAGCGCGAGGTGGCGGTGGGCCGGGTCGATGTGGGTGCGCCACAGCTCCCGGTCCTCGTACAGGTGCTGGTCGCAGTCGATGATCGCGGCGGTCATCAGCCCTCCTCGCGGCGGTGGCCCTCGGTGAGGTCGCGCAGTGCGGCGTCGGAGATCGCGGCCGCGTCGACCACCGCGACCTTCGCCGGGGTCACCGCGCGCAGCGTCGCGGTGCGGGTGCCGCCCTCGAGCATCGCCCGCTCACCGACGACCGCGCCGGGGCCGAGCTCGCCGACGTCGCGCCCGTCCACGTCGACCGACACCATGCCGTCGAGCAGGACGAAGAGGCCGTCGGCCGGATCGCCCTGGCGCGTGAGCAGGTCGCCCGCGGCGAGGGTCCGGATGCTCGGCTTGCCGGTGCGCATCAGCGTGAACGACAGCTCACGCTCGAGCGCGGACTCGGCCATCGTCACGAACGGTTCGGAGTCCTCGGCGCCCCATGGGGTGCCGGACGTGCCGGGCTTGCGCTCGTACCAGTCCTCGAACGAGATGGTCGCGGTCTTCTGGGCGAGGTTCCCCTCGTGGTCGTAGACCCAGTGGCGCGGGAACGGCGTGGCGCCGGCGAGCGTGCCCTCGATCCGCCCGTCGGCGTGCAGCGTGAGCCGCAGCGTGGTCCACACGGCCGGCGGGACGAGCGCGGCGAGCCCGTTGCGGACCAACCGGGGCGCAGGCATCCCTGGCCGTCCGCCCGCGGTCTGCGTGAAGGTGATCGACGTCGGCGACACCTCTGGCGGGGTCCGCAGGTCCGGGAACGCGTGGGCCTTGAACGTCAGGCCGAGCAACGAGGTCAGCCGCATGTGCGTGTTGTTGAGCACGCCACTGCCCTGTTGCGAGTACCCGGTGATGCGGCCGTCCTCCACCTCGATCCACCCGGCGAGGTGGTTGGCGAAGCGGAACTCGTCACGGTCGCGCATCGCGCCCAGCTGGGCGGTGTCGATCCGGTCCGGCGGAGGGCTGTCGTAGTGGCCCACCTTCATGTCGAACGGCAACCGGGTCACCCCGCTGATCGCCTCCGACGGGATCCACGAGATCGACGTGACCGAGCCTTCGACGCGCATCGACGACAGATGTTCGCGCGACGGTGGAGACTTCCGCAGTGGCGCTGCTCGACCGGCTGAGCTCCGGTGACCTCTCGGCGGTCGAGTGCGTGACCGCGCACCTGGATCAGCTGCACCGGGTGGACGGGCAGACGAACGCGATCGCCTCCTTCGAGGACGAGCGCGCGCTGGCCGACGCCCGCGAGCTCGACGACGAGTGGGCCCGCTCTGGCGCGGTCGGTCCGCTCCACGGCCTGCCGATCACGGTGAAGGACTGGATCGACGTCGAGGGGTTCCGGTGCGAGGGCGAGGAGGCCCGGCACACCGATCGGCGCCCGGAGCAGGACGCCACGGTGGTGGCCCGGTTGCGTCGCGCCGGCGCGGTCGTCGTCGCCAAGACCCGCCCGTGGACGCAGGCCGGTCCGCGCGTCAACCACCCGCTCGACCCGGCGCGCTCGGTCGGCGGGTCCAGCAGCGGGGAGGCGGTCGTCGTCGCGACCGGCGCGTCCCCGCTCGGCATCGGGAGCGACAGCGGAGGCAGCATCCGCCTCCCCGCCGCGTGGTGCGGGGTGTTCGGGCTCAAGCCGAGCGCCGGCCTGGTGCCGATGACCGGGCACTACCCGAGGCTCGGTGGGCTGAGCGACGGTCGCAGCCAGATCGGTCCGCTGGCGCAGGACATCGACCTGCTCGAGCGCGCGCTGGCGGTGATGGCCGGCCCGGACTGGCGCGACGCCGGGGCGGTGCCCGTGCCCGTGCGATCGTCGGCCGGCGTCGAGGTCGCAGGCATGCGGTTCGCGGTCGTCGACGGCGGCGAGCTCGTCCAGCCTGCGGTCGCGTCCGCGGTGGAGCGGGCCGCCGCGGTGCTCGAAGCGGCGGGCGCCACGCAGATGCCCTGGATCGACGGCTGGTTGGACGACGGCCTCGACATCACGCAGCGGTACTGGCGGCGCACGGCGCGGACCGGCGCCGATGCGGAGGCGCAGCTGTGGGACTGGGACCGCTATCGCCGCCGCTACCTGACCGCAGCCGAGCACATCGAGCTCGTGCTCAGTCCGGTGGCGAAGGAGACCGCACCGCTCGACCGTGAGATCCCGGGCGAGGACTTCCTCTTCACGCTCCCGGCCAGCCTCACCGGGTCGCCGGCGGTGGTGGTGCCCGCAGGACGCGACGATGCAGGCATGCCGCTCAGCGTGCAGGTGATCGGGCGACCCTGGGAGGACCACTGTGTCCTCGCCGCAGCACGACTGCTCGGACCGGCGTGAACGCCGACGGCCTGCTCACCGGCGTGCGGGTGCTCGACCTCAGCATCTGGCGCCCGGGTCCGTATGCGACGCAGCTCCTCGCCGAGATGGGTGCGGACGTGATCAAGGTCGAGCCGCCCGGCGGCGATCCGATGCGCATGTACCCCGAGCTGTTCGCCAGCCTCCACGCGGACAAGCGGAGCGTCGAGCTCGACCTCAAGTCGGATGACGGTCGGGCCCGGGTGCTCGAGCTGGCGGCCGAGGCGGACGTGGTCATCGAGGGCTTCCGGCCCGGCGTCGCGGCGCGGCTCGGGGTGGACGACGCCGCCGTGCGCGCGGTGAACCCCTCGGTCGTCTACTGCTCGCTGTCGGGCCTCGGCCAGGACGGCCCGCTCGCGCTGACCCCGGGCCACGACCTCAACTACCAGGCGTGGGCCGGCTCGCTCGCGCCGAACGGGGGCCGGCCGGTGGTGCCGGCCATCCCGATCGCCGACCTGGCCGGGGGCATGGCCGCGGCCATGGCGATCTGCGCGGCGGTGGTCCGCCAGCTGCGCACCGGCGAGGGCGAGCGGGTCGACGTCTCGATCACCGACGTCCTCGCCACGTGGACCGGTGCGGCCAGCAACCGCACGTCGGTCGATCGCGAGGAGCGGACGGGCGGCGACGGCGTCGCCGGCTTCGCGACCTTCGAGACCGCGGACGGACGCCACCTCGCACTCGGGGTGCTGAGCGAGGACCACTTCTGGTCGAGGTTGTGCGATGTCCTGGGACTGGACGACGTGCGGAGCCTCGGCTTCGGTGCGCGGATGGATCGCGCCGCCGAGCTGCAGGACCGGCTGGCCGAGGTGATCCGCACCCGACCGCGCGACGAGCTGGTCGAGGCGCTGCTCGCGGCGGACGTCCCGGTGTCTCCGGTCGCCGACCGGGCCGAGATGCTGGCCAACCCCCACCTCGCGGCCCGCAGGGTCGTCACCTCACACCCCTGGGCGCCGGTCGCCACCGGCCATGCCGTCGTGTACGAGCACCACCCGGCCGGCCACACCGAGCCTCCTCCCGACCTCGACCAGCACCGCGGAGCGACCTTTGCGCCGCGGTGACGGCCCGGTCCGAGCGGCCACCGCCTCCGATGTCGACGCCATCCCGGCGATCGGCGTCGCCGCGGGGGAGCGGTTCCGCTCGATCGACGACCCGCGCATCGCACGGCGCGCCGACGACCCGCCGTACACGGTCGACGAGGTGGTCCGGTTCGTGGACGCGGGCGACGCGCTCGTGGCCGAGGTCGACGGCACGGTGGCCGGCTTCATGGTGATGGAGGTCCTCGACGGCGCCGCCCACGTCGAGGAGCTCTCGGTGCACCCCGACCACCAGGGGACCGGGCTGGGGACGGCGCTGCTCGACGCGGCGGCTGGGTGGGCGGCCGGTCGCGGCCTCGCCACGGTGACCCTCACCACGTATCGCGACGTCCCCTGGAACCGGCCGTTCTACGAGCGCCGCGGCTTCGCGGTGCTCACCGACGCCGAGCTGACCGTCGGGATGCGGGCGAAGGTCGCCCACGAGGCCGACGTCGGCCTCGACCCCGACCTCCGGGTCGTGATGCGGCGGCTGCTCTAGCGGCTGCCTAAGGTCCCGCGGCATGGACATCAACGGGATCTCAGCGATCGTCACCGGCGGGGGTTCGGGCCTCGGGGCCGCCACCGCCCGCCTCCTGGCGCAGCGGGGCGCCAAGGTCGTCGTGGTCGACATGCAGGACGACAAGGGTGAGGCGATCGCCAAGGAGACCGGTGGCGTGTTCGTGCACGCCAACGTCGCCGACACCGACGAGGTCATCGCCGCGGTCGAGGCGGCCAAGGAGATGGCCCCCCTGCGCGGCCTCGTGAACGCGGCCGGCATCGGCTGGGCGACCCGGACCATCGGTCGCGACGGCGAGTACAGCTCCGCCCACGACCTCGACGTGTACCGGAAGGTGATCGAGGTCAACCTGATCGGCACCTTCAACTGCATCCGCCTCGCCGCGACCGCGATGTCCCAGAACGAGCCGCTCGACGACAACGAGCGCGGCGCGATCGTCAACGTCACGTCCGTGGCCGCGTTCGACGGTCAGATCGGCCAGGCGGCCTACTCGTCGTCGAAGGGCGGCGTGGTCGGCATGACCCTGCCGGTCGCCCGCGACCTCAGCGCGTCGGGCATCCGCCTGAACACGATCGCTCCCGGTCTCATCGACACGCCCATCTACGGCGAGGGCGAGGGCTCCGAGGCGTTCAAGGCGAAGCTCGGCGAAAGCGTCCTGTTCCCGCGGCGCCTGGGACGGGCCGACGAGTTCGCCTCGCTCGCGGTCGAGCTGCTCGGCAACAGCTACATGAACGCCGAGGTCATCCGCATCGACGGCGGCATCCGGATGCCCCCGAAGTAGGCGCTACGTCGCCAGGACCGAGCGGACCGCCAGCTCGAACTCGGTCTGGCCGAACTCGAAGCCCTCGTTCTCGAGCACGGTCGGGCGGACCTGCGCGCTCGTGAACAGGAGCGAGCGCACGAGGTCGCCGACGCCGAGCGGGACCTTGGTGACCGCTCGCGGCACCGGCAGGAAGGTGGGCCGGTGCAGCACCCGGCCGAGCGTCTTTGCGAGCTCGGCGCTGCGCACCGGCCCGGGCGCGACGAGGTTCACCGGACCGCTGATGTCGTGGTCGATGAGGAAGCGGATGGCGCGCACCTCGTCGTCGAGGGTGATCCACGACCACCAGCCGCGCCCGTCGCCGTCGCGCCCACCGACACCGAGCTTGAACGGGAGCAGCAGCTTCGGGAACGCGCCGCCTTCCGTGCTCAGCACGATCCCCGTGCGGATGGTCGCGACCCGGATGCCCGCATCCCGAGCCGGTTGGACCGCCGCCTCCCAGGCGACGCACACCTGCGCCAGGAAGTCGTCACCGGGCGTGCTGCGCTCGGTCAGCTCCTCGTCGCCCCGGTCGCCGTAGTACCCGATCGCCGATCCGCTGACGAGCACGCTGGGCTTGCGGTCGAGGCCGGCGAGCGTCTCGGCCAGCAGCGTCGTGCCCTTGGTGCGGCTCTCCTCGATGCGCCGTCGCTGCTCCGCGCTCCACCGCCCCGAGGCCACGCCCTCGCCGGCCAGGTGCACGACCGCGTCGACGCCTTCGAGCCCCGCCGCGTCGATCGTCCCCGCCTCCGGGTCCCAGACGACCGTGCGCCCGCCGCCGCTCCTGCGGGACACCCGGACGACCTCATGGCCGTCCGCGGCGAGCGATCGCGCCAGCGCGCTGCCGATGAACCCGCTTGCACCCGTGATGGCAACGTCCATATCGGTCAGACGTTACGGTGCGGCCCCGCTGAAACTCACCAACCGAGGAGGACGGCAGTGCTGAAGGACTTCAAAGACTTCCTGTTGAAGGGCAACCTGCTCGAGATCGCCATCGGGCTGATCCTCGCGCTCGCCTTCAAGACCGTGGTCGACAGCCTCGTCAACGACATCATCATGCAGATCGTCGCGGCCATCGGCGGCCAACCGGACTTCTCCTCCCTCGCCATCAACGTCGGTGACGGCCGGATCCGCTACGGCGCCTTCCTGACCGCGATCCTCTCGTTCATCATCATCGGGTTCGTGCTGTTCGTCATCGTGAAGGCGTACAACCGAGCGGTGCAGATGGCGAAGCGTGGCCCGGACGAGGACGCGACCGAACCCGGTGAGGACGTGCTCCTGCTCCGCGAGATCCGCGACAGCCTCCGCGCTCGGGGCTGACCGTTGTCGACCAGGAAGCTGATCCTCGCCGCGATGGTGTGCGGCCTGGCCATCCTGGTCGCCTTCACGGTGCAGGTGGTGCTGGCCGGCAAGTAGCACCCCGGATTCACGGGCAGGGGCCGTCGGTACACTCGAACGCGCCTGAGGAGGTGGTCGAGACGGCCGAGAACTTCGACGTGGTCATCATCGGTGGAGGCCCCGGCGGCTACGCCGCCGCGCTCTACGGCGCCGCCGCGGGCCTGCAGGTCGCGATGGTCGAGATGGAGAAGGTCGGCGGCACGTGCCTGCACCGCGGGTGCATCCCGGCCAAGGAGCTGCTCGAAACCGCCTCCGTGGTGCGTCACGTCGGCGACGCCGAGAAGTTCGGGGTCAAGGTCGGTCCCTCCGAGCTCGACTTCGGTGTGACGATGGCCCGCAAGCAGCAGGTCGTCGATCAGCTCTTCAAGGGCCTCACCGGTCTGGTGAAGAGCCGCAAGATCACCGTGTTCGAGGGCACCGGCACGCTCGGTGCGGACAAGAAGGTCACGGTCACGTCCTCGGACGGTCAGACCAGCGAGATCACGGGCACCGACGTGATCCTCGCCTCGGGCTCGGTCCCGCGGACCATCCCCGGCTTCGAGGTGGACGGCACGACCGTCCTCACCTCCGACGAAGTGTTCCAGCTCGACCACCTGCCGGCCCGGGTCGCCGTCATCGGCGGCGGCGCCATCGGCTGCGAGTTCGCCTCCATGATGGCCGACCTCGGCAGCCAGGTGACCGTGCTCGAGGTGCTGCCGCAGGTCCTCCCCGGCGTCGACAAGGACGTCGTGCCGACCGTCCTCAAGGCGTTCAAGAACCGCGGCATCGAGGTCCGCACCGGGGTGAAGGTCGAAGGCCACGAGCCCGGCTCGGACGGCGGTACGACCGTGCGCTTCGGCGACGGCGAGACCGTTGAGGTGGACGCGGTCATCGTGTCTGTCGGGCGCCGGCCGCTGTCGGACAACCTGGGCCTCGACGGCACCGGGGTGAAGGTCGACGAGCGCGGCTACATCGCGGTCGACGAGTGGTGCCGCACCGGTGAGGACGGCGTCTGGGCGGTCGGCGACGTCGTCGCCACCCCGGGCCTCGCCCACGTCGGCTTCGCCGAAGCCATCCTCGTCATCAAGCAGATCCTTGGAGAGCCGGCGGTTCCGGTCGATTACTCACGGGTGGCCTGGTGCATCTACTGCCATCCCGAGGTGGCCTTCGCGGGGTACTCGGAGGAGGCGGCCAAGGAGGCCGGCTTCGACGTGGTCACCTCGAAGCACCGCTGGATGGGCAACAGCCGGGCCCTCATCGTCGGAGAGACCGACGGCATCGTGAAGGTGATCGCCGAGAAGCAGGCCGACGGCACCGGTGGCCGCGTGCTCGGCGTGCACATGGCCGGTCCCTGGGTCACCGAGCAGCTCGGCCAGGGGTACCTCGCGGTCAACTGGGAAGCGACTGTCGACGAGATCGCCGCCTTCATCCAGCCGCACCCCTCGCTGTCGGAGAACTTCGGCGAGACCGTCATGACCCTCACTGGTCGCGGCCTCCACGGCTGACCGCGAAGGAGCCTCCCCCCATGGCCGACATCCAGATGCCCCAGCTCGGTGAGACCGTCACCGAGGGCACGATCACGAAGTGGTTCAAGGCGGTCGGCGACCAGGTCGCCGAGGACGAGCCGCTCTTCGAGGTCTCGACCGACAAGGTCGACTCGGAGGTGCCGTCGCCGGCCAGCGGCTACCTCGCCGAGATCAAGGTGAACGAAGGCGACACCGTCGACGTCGGCTCCGTGCTCGCGGTGCTGTCCGACCAGCCCGGCGGCGGCAACGGGGCGTCTGCTCCTGCTGCGGCCGAGGAGGCCCCCGCCGCGCCGCCCGCTGAGGACCAGGGCGGCACCGCGCTCGAGGCCGAGGCGGCCGAGCAGGAGTCGGTCGAGGCGCAGGCCGACGCCGAGCAGTCACCGGCCGCGCAGGCCCCGGCCGAGCAGGCCGAGGCGCCGGCCCCGCAGGCCGAGCCGGCCCCCACGCCCGAGCCCACTCAGGCCGCGGCGGCGCCCGATGGCGCCGGGCTCGTCCTGTCACCGGTCGTGCGCCGGTTGGTCAACGAGCACAACCTCGACCCGGCGTCGATCGAAGGCACCGGCGCCGGTGGTCGCATCACCCGGGCCGACGTGCTCCGCGCGGTCGAAGGTGGCGGCACCACAGCGGCCGCAGCGCCGCCCGCAGCACGGGCCACGCCGAGCGCGCCGGCGCAGCAGCAGCCGTCCGCGGTCCCGCAGCCGGCCGCGCAGGTGGCGGTGCCGAAGCCCGGCGAGCGCGACACGGTCGTGCCGCTCAACAACATCCGCAAGCGCACCGCCGAGCACATGGTGCGCTCGAAGGCCACCTCGCCCCACGTCTTCACGATCATGGAGGTGGACTTCGAGGCGGTCGAGAAGGCTCGCCGGTCCGTGCGCGAGGAGTTCAAGCAGCAGGAGGGCTTCAGCCTCACCTACCTCCCGTTCATCGCCCGGGCGATGGTCGACGCGCTGCACGAGTTCCCCCACATGAACGCGACCGTCGGCGACGGCGAGCTCATCGTGCACAACTACGTGAACATCGGCGTGGCCGTCGACCTCAACTACGAGGGCTTGATCGTGCCGGTCATCCACGAGGCCCAGGACAAGCGGCTCCGTGCGATCGCCCGGGAGATCTCCGACCTGGCCAACCGGGCCCGCTCGAAGAAGCTCTCCGCCGACGACATCAGCGGCGGCACGGTGACGATCACCAACGCCGGCGGGGCGGGCACGTTCGCCAACCTGCCCGTGATCAACCAGCCGCAGGTGATGATCCTCTCGACCGAGGGTGTGTTCCGGAAGCCGGTCGTCGTCACCGACGCGGTCGGCAACGAGGCCATCGCCATCCACTCGGTGGGCAACCTTTCGATGGGCTGGGACCACCGGGCCTTCGACGGCGCGTACGCCAGCGCGTTCCTCCGCCACGTCTGCGAGATCCTCGAGACGCGCGACTGGACCGCCGAGCTTTGACCTTGCGGGTCCGCTGGCTCGGTTCGGTCCGCTACCGCGACGCGCTCGTCCTGCAGCGGGGCCTGCGCGACAACTCGCCGGACGACCACCTGCTGCTGCTCGAGCACCCGCATGTGTACACGCTCGGCCTGCGCACCGATCCGGCCCACCTGCTGGCCGAGCCGTCCTCGGTCGGCGCCGAGCTCGAGCGGGCCGATCGCGGCGGCGATGTCACCTACCACGGCCCCGGTCAGCTGGTCGGCTACCCGATCCTCACGCTTCCCGCCGTGGGCGATTCTGAAGGCTCCGCCTGTCGCCTGGAGCCAGGCCGGTCCTTCAGAATGCCCTCGACGCCCGGGTACGTGCACTCCGTCGAGGACGTGCTCATCGACACGCTGGCCGACTTCGGACTCGTGGCCGGCCGCCTCGACGGGTACCCGGGGGTCTGGATCGACGCGGACGGCGAGGCGCCGCGCAAGATCGCCGCGATCGGCGTGCGCATCACGCGCGGTCGGACCATGCACGGCTTCGCGCTCAACGTCGACCCCGACCTCTCGATGTTCGGCCACATCGTCCCGTGCGGCATCGCCGACAAGGCGGTCACCTCGATGCGGGCCGAAGGGGTCGACGTGTCGCTGCGAGACGTCGTCGACGCGCTCGTGCCCCACGCGCTGACCCGCTGGGGCCGCGACGGATGGGAGCGCCAGGACGTCGCGTGGCACGTCCGGCCCGAGGACCTCTCCGTGTTCTCGCGCGACGGCAGCGAGCCCGCGCCGGACGCGCCCGTCGCGCTGCCCCGGAGCCGTGCCCGCCTCGCCGCCGCAGGCGTGACCGAGGGGCTCTCGATCTCCGAGCGCAAGCCCGAGTGGGCGAAGGCCCACGTGCGCATCAGCGACGACTACCTCCGCCTCAAGAAGACCATGCGCGACCTGTCGCTCGTCACGGTGTGCGAGGAAGCGGGCTGCCCGAACATCTTCGAGTGCTGGGCCGACGGCACCGCCACGTTCATGATCAACGGCGAGCGCTGCACCCGTGCGTGCGGCTTCTGCCTCGTCGACACCCGCCACCCGCTCGCGGTGGACGCGGACGAGCCCGAGCGGGTCGCCGACGCGGTGGAGCGGATGGGTCTCACGTACGCGGTCATCACCGCGGTCGCCCGTGACGACCTCACCGACGGCGGTGCGGCCGGCTTCGTCGCCACCATCGAGGCGATCCGGCGGCGCACGCCGGACACCCGGATCGAGGTGCTGATCCCCGACTGCAAGGGCGACCCCGGCGCGCTGCAGGCGATCTTCGACGCCCGCCCCGACGTGCTCAACCACAACGTCGAGACCGTGCCCCGGCTCCAGCGGGCGGTCCGGCCCTCGGCGTCCTACGCCCGCAGCCTCTCGGTGCTCTCCCGCGCGGTGCAGGCCGGGCTGACGACCAAGTCCGGCCTGATCGTCGGTCTGGGCGAGACGGTCGAAGAGGTCGAGGCCGTGCTGGCCGACCTGCACGCGACCGGCGTCGGGATCGTGACCGTCGGCCAGTACCTGCGGCCGACCGAGCGCCACCTGCCGGTGGCCCGCTGGTGGACGCCCGACGACTTCGCCCGGGTGAAGGAGGCAGGGGAGCGGCTGGGGATCGCCCACGTCGAAGCCACGCCACTCACCCGCTCGAGCCACCACGCCCGGGCCGCCGCCGATGCCGCCCTCGCCCCCCCGTTCCTGCGTGCAGATGTCTCCGGTTCCGGAGACGATCGCACGCAAGAACGCTCGGCGGTGCCGGTCGAGGTGGAGGGCTGATGTTCGGCGAGCGACTCGATCGGGTGCAGGGCGCGATGGCGGCGGCCGGCGTCGACGTGGTGCTGTTGTCGGTCGGTCCCGACCTGCCGTGGCTCGTCGGCTACGAGGCCATGCCGCTCGAGCGGCTCACGATGCTCGTGGTCGAGCGGGGCGGAGCGGCGACGCTCGTCGTCCCGCGGCTCGAGGCGCCGCGCGTCGTCGAGCGGGGCGATCTGTTCACGATCCGACCGTGGGACGAGACCGACGACCCGATCGCGATCGTCGGCGAGCTCATGGGCCGCGCCACGTCCGCGGCGATCGGCGACCGGACCTGGGCCCGCTTCCTCGTCGATCTCCACCGGCAGCGGCCCGACGTCGTCTTCCACCGCGCCTCGGAGGTCGTCGGTCCGCTGCGAGCGGTGAAGGACGACGCCGAGGTCGCCGCGCTGCGCGCCGCCGCCGAGGCCGCCGACCGGGTGGCGGCGCAGCTGCAGGGCGGCGAGATCCCGCTGGTGGGCCGGACCGAAGCCGCAGTGTCGGCCGACATCGGGCGCCGCCTGTTGGCCGAGGGCCACCACCGCGTCAACTTCGCGATCGTCGCGTCGGGTCCCAACGCGGCCAGCCCGCACCACGAGCCGGCCGACCGCGTGATCGGCGAGGGCGAGGTCGTGCTCTGCGACTTCGGCGGCACGATGCTGACGCCGGACGGTCCGGGCTACTGCTCGGACATCACCCGCTGCGTGCACACCGGGCCGATCACGCCCGAGGTGGCCGAGGCCTACGAGGTGCTCCACCGTGCCCAGGCGGCGGGCGTGCAGGCCGCGACCGTCGGCACGTCGTGCGAGGGGGTCGACGCGGCGGCCCGCGACGTGATCGCCGCCGCCGGGTTCGGCCCGGCGTTCATGCACCGCACCGGCCACGGCATCGGTGTCGAGGAGCACGAGGATCCGTACATCGTGAGCGGCAACGGCGACGTGCTGGTCGCCGGCCACGCGTTCTCGATCGAGCCCGGCATCTACCTCGAGGGTCGCTTCGGCCTGCGCCTCGAGGACATCGTGGTCGCGTCGGCCGACGGACCCGACCCGCTCAACCGGGTCGACCACGGCCTCGTGGAGGTTTCTGCGTAGAAGGTGGCTGCCATGGCAGCCACCTTCTACGCAGAATCGCCTTCGACCTAGCTGGCGCCCTTGCTGGTGAGGACGACCGGCACCGTCTTGGCGAGGATCGCCACGTCGGTGAGCAGCGACCAGTTGTCGACGTAGTAGAGGTCGAGCCGGCTGTAGTCCTCGAAGGACGTGTCGCTGCGCCCGTTGACCTGCCACATCCCGGTGAGACCAGGCTTGACCCGGAGGCGACCCGAGAGCGGTGCGTCCCACGCCTCGATCTCGCTGTGCAGCGCCGGCCGGGGGCCGACCAGGCTCATCTCGCCCCGGAGCACGTTCCACAGCTGCGGGAGCTCGTCGATCGACGTGCGGCGGATGAGTCGGCCGACCCGGGTGACCCGGGGATCGTCCTTGATCTTGAACAGCGGACCGTCGGCCTCGTTCGCGTCGGTGAGGTCGATCAGCAGCTCCTCCGCGTTCTGCACCATCGAGCGGAGCTTGACGATGGCGAAGGGCTCGGAGTCACGCCCGACCCGGCTCTGCCGGAAGAAGACCGGGCCGCGGGAGTCGATCTTGATGGCGATCGCGGTGGCGAAGAGGATCGGCGCGCTGACCAGCAGCCCGACGCTGGCCCCGACGATGTCGAAGGTGCGCTTGGCGATGCGGCGCCAGCCTTCGCGCTGCACGGGCTCGACGTAGACGACCGGGAAGCGGCCGAGCGGGCGGACCGTGAGGCGCTGCGAAGCGATGTCGCGCAGGGTGGAGGACAGCTCGACGTGGATGCCCTGGTCGAGGAGGTCCCGGGCGAGGCGGTTGGTGGTCTCGCTCTCGATGGCGCTGGCGGCCACGATGACGCTGGCGCCGGCGTGCTGGCGGACGACGTCGCCCGCCTCGGCGACCGTGCCGAGGAGCGGGATGCCGGCGACCGGCTGCGGGTCGGTGACGGTGTCGTCGACGAAGCCGAGCACCCGGTAGCCGAGCCACGCCTCGGCCTGCAGCTGGGCTGCGAGCTCGCGACCCTCGGGGTTGGCGCCGGCGATGACGACGTGGCGGACGAGGTAGCCGCGCTCACGGAGCGAGGCGAAGAGCCGGCGGGCGACCTCGCGCTCGACGGCCAC
>JAFBAD010000158.1 GCA_019247975.1 Acidimicrobiia bacterium | reverse complement strand
GGCATGGTCTTCGAGAAGGTGATCGACACCTTCGAGGTCCCGAACGGCCTCGTTTCGGCGAAGGACCAGATCGGCTGCGTGCCGTTGGGCGCCGCGATCGTCACCCGGATGCGGGAGCCCGCTCGGTAGGCGTGACCCTGGTAGTAGAGCGGCACGGCGACCTGCACGAACTTGCCCGACGGCATCGGCGATGCGTCGGCCGCCCGGAAGGTCGGGATCGGCTCGAGGGTCGTGCCCCGCCGCTTGAAGATGTTGTTCGAGTCGGTCGAGAGCTTGCGCTCGGTCGCCCGGATCCAGCCGTTCTGGACGAAGGTCTCGTTGCCGTCCGGGCGGACCTCGCTGATCGTCGCCTGCAGGTCGACGTCCGGCGTGGAGGACCTCACCCAGAGGTAGACGGCGCCGGCTCCGAGCACGGTCGTCGCTCCGGTGAGCGGCGCAGAGACGTAGGAGACCGACGTGCCGGCCGGGTTCTGCTTCCAGTTCCACTGCCACTGCGAGGCGTTGCCCCACAGGCCACCGCTCCCGGTGCTGGTGCCGAAGTCGGTCCGCGGGAGCGCCTTCGCGTTGGCGGTGAACGACCTGACCCCGGAGCCTGACGGCGCCTTGTCGCTGAGGGTCCCGTTGGGCCCGAAGTACCAGGTGCGCGCAATGGTGCCCGCCACCGGGAACGAGGTGAAGTCGTGCGAGTAGCCGGCGATGGGATCGCCCGGGTTCGAGCTGCTGCCGGTCGAGGATCCGGCGCCGTTGTCGAACAGGACGCGGACCGACGGGAGCTTCTCGAAGGCTGCGAGGGCGGCGTCGTAGGTGGGGAGCAGCTGGATCGGGTCCGGGGGCAGCGTCACCACGTCGCTGGTCGGTAGGCCCATGGCCTGCTGGTAGATGACCGGCGCCGCGGTCCGGGTGATCGAGGCGTTCTCCGCCGGCGCCTGCTTCGCCACGTACAGCTCCAGGAAGTCGTACCAGCGGTTGTAGGTGTAGGGGTCGATCGAGTCGATGTGCGCGCCGTTCGTGTACGTGAACCACTTGTGCGTGGTGCCGGTGAAGTGGCGCGCCAGCTCGGGGCAGTGGCCGCCGGTCTGCTCGTCCTCCCACTGGCAGGCCATGAACACCGGCACGTTGATCTTGTTCACGAACGTGACGGGATCGAGCGAGTCCGCGACCGAGGGGTTGTAGTACGCGTTCGCCTCGATCTTGGTCATCAGGTCGGCCGCTTCACCGTGCAGCGCCTGGTTGGCGGCGCAGGTGGTGTCACCGCCCTGGATCCGGTCCCACGCCCACGGCTGGCCGCTGTCCGGGCCGGCCGGCTTCGCCTCCTGCTGGCGCTGCTGCGCCCAGTCGACCGCGAAGCCGGTGTTGAGGATGCCGCCCGGGTACAGGGTCGTCGCGGTCGCATCGAGCACCGACAGCGGTGCGATCGCGGCGAGCGACGGCGGACGGAGCCGTGCCGTGAACAGCTGGCTGATCCCGCCGTAGGAGATGCCCATCATCCCGACCTTGTGGCCGCGCACCCACGGCTGGCGGGCGATCGTCTCGATGACGTCGTAGCCGTCGAGGCTCTGCAGCGGCTCGAAGAAGTCGAACGCGCCGCCCGAGCAACCGGTGCCGCGCATGTTCACGTCGACGACCGCGAAGCCCATCAGGTTGGCGAGGATCGCGATGCCGTTCGTCGGCCCGGCCGGGTTCGCGTACCCGTAGCCGGAGTACTCGATCAGCGTCGGGTACGGCGGCGCGAAGTCGGGCCCGGTCGGGACGGGGATGCCGGGCGGCAGCCCGGGCTCACCGGCCGGGCTGGTCGGGGGGTGCACCGAGACGGAGAGCTGCGTGCCGTCCCGGGTCGTGAGGTACGTGTAGCCGTTGGACGGGATCGACTGGTTGTAGACGCCCGGGTTCCACGGCGCAGCCTGGTTGGAGTGCACGGTGAGCGGTCCGGACTGCTGGCCGTCGGAGACCCGCCGCACCCGGTAGCCGGTGCCCGGCTTCACCTTCCGGAAGAGCAGGCCACCGAGCGAGTCGGCCTGCTTGGTGGAGATCGTCTGTCCACCCGGGCCGATGAGCGACATCCGAGCCGAGGGCGGAAGCCCGGTCACGTAGACCTGCTCGGCGCTACCGGCCGCCTTCCACGTCGGCGTCGCGGCCGAGGCACGACCCCCGAGGGGGAAGCCGATCACGAGCAGACATGCGCTGATCGCGATCAGGAAGATGCGCGCCCGTGCGTGCCCCGTGGTCTGCATCGTCCCCATCGTCCTCCACCTTCGCGGCCGGCCCGGGCGAGGAATACCCAACTGCCCGGAGCGCTAACCCGCCTCGGTCGCTACCGCAGCCCGGCGAAGAGGTCGGACTCCGGTGTCGGTGCGCCGGTGGTGTCGTGGGACCGGATGAAGGCCTCCTCGGCGAAGAGGGCGTCGAAGGCCTCGGTCGGCAGCCGGCCGAAGAACGACTCCTCCATCTGGCTCGCGTGGATGGCGAGCGCCGCCCGCTTGCGCTCGAGGACGGCCCCGATGTCGATCACGGTCGTGATGCGGGCCTCGACCGCCTCGAACACGCGCTGCTGCTCGGGACCCGGCTCCGGGAACTGCGAGAGGTCGAAGTCGCGCTCCTCGAGGATCTCCCGCAACCGCACGAACCCCTTCCGGCGGAACGCGGTGAAGTAGGCCTTCTGCGGGATCCTGGTGCGGGCGACCGCGGCCATGGTGACGCGCGCTGCGTGCACGTGATCGGGGTGGTCGTAACCGCCGTGTTCGTCATAGGTCACGACGACGTCGGGCTCGTAGCGCTCGAACAGATCCGAGAGACGTGCCGCGGCGTCGTCGACCGAGACGTTGCAGAACACGTCGGGCCGATCCTTGTGCTCCCAGTCGACCATGCCGGAGTCGTGGTAGCCGAGCCGTTCGAGGTGCGCGACGCCGAGCGTCTCGCACGCTCGCTCCAGCTCGTCGAGGCGGATGCGGGCGACCTCGGCCTCGTCGTGGCCCGGCTCCCCCGGCTTGATGCCGCCGGGGGCGTCGCCGAGCTCGCCGTTCGTGCACGTGACCACGACCGTCTGCAGACCCTCGTCCGCGTACCGGGCCAGCACCCCACCGGTGCTCGACGACTCGTCGTCGGGATGCGCGTGCACGGCCATCAAGGTCAGCGTCCGGCTCACCTCGTCAGCCTGGCACGGCGCCCGGCCGGCTCCCGCTCCGTCGAGCTCAGCGGCTCGTGTCCCCCACCGACAGGTCCACCCGGTCGTTGTAGAAGCACATCAGACCGGTGATGCCCTCCGCTCCGGCGATCGGTGCCTCGTAGCTCCACACGATGCCGTCGTGCACCGCACCGCCGACCTCGAGCGTCCAGTACGACGCATCGCCCTTGAACGGGCAGGTCGTCGTGAAGCTCGTCGGCCGCAGCAGATCGGTACGCACGTCCTCGCGGGGCAGGTAGTAGCGGACCGGGCAGCCGGTCTCCTCGAGGAGGACGGGCCGGTCGGACTCCGCCACCTTCTCGCCGTCGACGAGCACCTCCACGTGCTCGTCCGACGGCGTGATCGTGATGGTGTGGCCGGCGGTCATCGAGGGGCGAACCTACGCGGTCCGCGCCGGCACCGGGGGCGCGACCATCAACTTGGCGTCCAGGCCGGTGATGGCCAGGAGCCGGCGGGTCTGCTCGGTCGGCTCGCAGAGCGTCATGGTGGCGAACCGCAGCTCGGCCTGGTCGTGGAGCTCCAGCAGCACGCTCAAGCCGGCCGAGTCGATGAAGGCGATGCCTGCACAGTCGACGAGGAGCGCTCGCGCGCCGTCCTCGAAGAGCCGTGCTCCGGCGGCGCGGAGCTCCGGTGCGGTCAGGGTGTCGATCTCCCCGATGACCTGCAGGTGGCCGACGCCGCCGTGCAGGCGGGTCACGAGGTCCATGCTCATGTGACGATTCCTTGTGGGTGAGCTTCCGGGGCCTGGCGCACGTGGCTGAACACCCACCCGGTAGGAATCGTCGACCGCGTCGATGCGGGCGTGGTTCCAGGCACCACGACCGTACTCCCCCGCCACCCAGAAGGAAACGTGCCGCACGTTCAGCGAGTTCACGACGCCCGGCGGATCGCGTCGTCGACCACACCGCGCGCATCGGACGCCTGCCAGAGCATCAGGTACCCGGCGAGCAGGTGGAGCTGCGTGCGCGCGAACTCGTCGTCTCTGATCCGCGGGTCGAAGCGGTCCGCCACGCCGGCCAGATCCGGCACGTGCCGCTCGATCAGCGGGACCGTGTCGAGCGGCCACTGGAGGCCGCCGACGACCATGTGGAGCGCGAACTGCTTCCCGAGCACGTCCGGGTCGAGCGCGCCGCCGCCGGCTTCCTCGAACACCTCGGAGAACCGCGCAAAGAAGTGGTCGAGGTGCTCGATCACGAAGTCGGGCTCGGCGAACGCCAGGCAGCTGGTGATCGCCGTGACCATGTGCATCTGGCCGACGTTGCCCCAGTCCATGAGCCCGCAGGCGAGGTCGCCCCGCTCGTCGCGCCAGTACCAGGCGTTGTCGATGTTGGCGTTCCAGTGGCAGAACGCCGTCAGCTCCTGCGCGCCAGCCCGCACGGCGGCACGGAGCGCATCGGCGTGCTCGATGGCGCGGGGAGCCTCCTCCAGCAAGTGGTCGATGAACGCGGCCGAGCGGATCGACGCGGGGAGGAGCTGCGGGAAGCGGGCCACGAAGTCGGCGTAGCGGAGCACCCGCTCACGGATCTGATCCGGCGTGACGGACGGGCGGCCGCCGGTCCGCACCTTCCTGGGGCGGGGCTCGAAGTGGGCCATGACCTCCGCGGGGAACCGGCCGGCCCGGTGCGAGCCCGCCAGTCGCGCCACCGCCGACAGCAGTGCGTCGTAGTGGGCGAGGAGGTCGTCGATCTCGTAGTCGCGCGCCTTGGGGTGGTGCGGCTCGATCCCGTCGACCCCGAACGCGATCCGCTCCGAGACGAGGACACCGGAGCCCGACTCGAGGTGGTACTCGCCGAACAGGCACCGCGGGACCGCCACCGGGAAGTCCGGGATCTGCGAGAGCAGCCCGAAGCGGACCTCCGACTCCATCTGCCGCCGGCCCCGGTCGCGGAGCTCGTCGTCGAGGTCGCGGGAGAACTTCACGAACAGGTCCTCGGGCAGGTGCGGCTCGGTGTGGTCGTAGGCGACGGAGAGCAGGGCCTTGCGGCCGGTGCTGCCGCCGGTGAACGGCTCGAGGTGCGTGATCACGGTGACCCGGTTGTCCGCCCCCATCGCTCCGGCGGCGCGGAACGCGCCGGTCAGGAAGTCGG
>JAFBAD010000124.1 GCA_019247975.1 Acidimicrobiia bacterium | reverse complement strand
TCTTCCGATCTCAACCCGTTGGCGGCGCCGGCGATGGACGGGGGAGCAGCCGGACGCGACGGCCGGTTCGTCGGTCGCCGGCGTCGATGCGATCGACGCGGCGGATACGGCTGAGGTCGTGCACCGGGCGCTGCTCGCGCTCCCGATCGAGCAACGAGCCGTGCTGGTGCTCCGCTACTTCGAGCAGCGCTCGGAGGCGGAGATCGCTGCGCTCCTCGGGATCGCCGGCGGGACGGTCAAGAGCCGGGCCGCACGGGGGCTCGACGCGCTGCGCGCGCAGGGCTGCCTCGACGACGACCTCAGGAGGTCTCCCGATGGAACCTGAGCCGCACCTCACTGCGCTGCTCGAGCGCTTGGTCGAGCGCTGCGATCCAGCGGTCATCGACGCCGGCGCCATCGTGCGCCGCGCGCAACGGCAGCGCGCTCGCCGCGCGGCTGCGCTGGTGATCGTGGTCGCGCTCGCCATGGGCGGCGCGGTGATCGCCGCGCACGACGGCCGGCCCGAACACGTCACGACCAACCCACCGACGACCGCTGCCGCAACGACCACGGTCCCCTCCATGGGAGCCACCGAAGTCGCTACGGGCCGGTGGAGCACCACGACGGCACCAGCCGCTCTGCGGTCGCGCGCCGGTGCTCTCGTGGTGTGGGCCGGCGATCGGCTCGTGGTGTGGGGAGGCGACGACGTCGGCTCGCACCGTCACCTCTCCGATGGGGAGACCTTCGATCCGCGCTCCGGTCGTTGGACGCCGATGGCCGAGGGGCCACTCGCCGCGACCGACGGCGGGACCGCGGTGTGGAGCGGCGAGCTCGTCTACGTCCTCGGATCGGACGGCATCGCCGCGACCTACGACCCTGTGGCCGACCGCTGGCACGCGCTCTGGCAGGCACCGGTGTCCGGCCGGGTCGTGGCGGTGTGGACCGGCACCGAGGTCGTGGTCGTCGGCACCGACGACCACGTCGCCGCCCTGCGTCCGGGCAACCACGGCAACAACCGCTGGCACCGCCTTCCCGACGTGCCCTTCACCGGCGTCGTCGATCAGCTCGCTGCGGTGTGGTCACGCGGACGGGTGGTGGTCGCACGCGCTGGGTCGCACCTCGTCGAGCGGGGCAGCGGCGCCCCCGGGCTCCGCTTCGCCGCCTTGGATCCTCGGACCGGCCGGTGGGTGACCCGCTTCGAGGGACCGGCGCCGACCGGGCTCACGACGATGTTCCCGACCGCCGGCGGCGTGCTCGTCCCCGGAGCGGTGCCGTACTGCCCGGCCGCCGCAAGCTGCCCGTTCGAGGATCCGGGACCGGGAGCCGAGCTCGATCTGGCCACGGGGGCATGGACCCACATCGCGAGAGGCCCCGCCGACGATGCCCATGGCCTCGACGCCTGGACCGGCGCCGCGCTGCTCCACGTGTCGGCGTCCGCGGAGTCCGGGGCCCGTCACCTGCGAGTCGGGCAGGCCGCGATCTGGGACGCAGCAGGGAACCGGTGGGTTCCGGTGGCCGACGGTCCGGCCACCGAGGCTGCGGCCGCGGTGTGGACGGGCCGCGAGGTCCTCGTCTGGGACGAATCCGACGCCGACGACGGCGCGGATGTCCTCCGACGCTTCGGCCCGTGAACGATTCTGAAGGCGATACCGGTCGGATTCCGACCGGTATGACCTTCAGAAAGCGATCAGACCTCGATGAAGATGCATTCTCCGGGGCATTCCTCGGCGGACTCGATGACCGCCTCTTCCTGGCCGGCGGGGACGTTGGCGAGGCCCTCGGCGCCACCCGGGTCGGAGAAGACCTTGGCGCCTTCCTTCACGTAGGCGAGCCCGTCGTCGAGGAGGGTGAAGACGTCCGGTGCGATCTCTTCGCACAGCCCGTCACCGGTGCAGAGATCCTGGTCGATCCAGACCTTCATCGTGCCTGTTGCCTCTCCGATTCGTCCGAACTTCGGTGCGTCTCCCGGGAGCGTAACCCACGCTCCTCGGTAAAACCGAGTTCTGTCGTGAAAACTCCGTCACACGGTCGGCGGACCGATCCTTACATGAAGGCTTTGTTTCCCTCCGCGGAACCGGGAGAGGGCCGGTATAGGGTCCCGCGCAAGGCCACGGAGGTGATGTCGCATGGCTGAGTCGGACAAGGAGCGCTTGGCTGCGGCCCGCGCGGAGCTGGCGGACCTGCGGGCTCAGGCAGAGGAGCTCGAGGAGGAGGCGAACGCGCTCCGGCGCCGTCTCCAGGACGCGCCCAAGCGCGTCCGCACCCTCGAGGAGCGACTGCTCGAGACCAAGGGACAGCTGGCGCAGGCCGTCTCCCAGAACGAGAAGCTCACGTACACGTTGCGGGAAGCCCGCGACCACATCGCCGCGCTGCGCGAAGAGGTCGAGAAGCTGACCCAGCCGCCGTCGGCGTACGGCACGGTCACCGCGATCAACGACGACGAGACGGTCGACGTCTACTCGGGCGGGCGGAAGATGCGCGTCGCCGTGCTGCCCGACGTCGTGAAGGACCTCCGGCGGG
This sequence comes from Acidimicrobiia bacterium, assembly GCA_019247975.1. GTDB lineage: Bacteria > Actinomycetota > Acidimicrobiia > Acidimicrobiales > Iamiaceae > JAFBAD01. Next base: position 2,129 of record JAFBAD010000124.1, on the reverse strand, counting down.
GCTCGGAGGTCGTGCTGAACGAGTCGCTGAACATCGTGCTCGCACGCGGCACCGAGCTGACCGGCGAGGTCGTCACCGTCAAGGAGGTGATGGAGGACGGCCGCGCGCTGATCGTGGGTCGCGCGGACGACGAGCGCGTGTGCGACATGGTCGAGTCGCTCGCGGAGGAGAAGGTCCGGGCCGGCGACAGCGTGCTCATGGATCCGCGCTCGAGCCTGCTGCTCGAGAAGCTGCCGCGGCCCGAGGTCGAGGAGCTCGTCCTCGAAGAGGTGCCCGACATCAGCTACGAGGACGTCGGCGGCCTCGACGACCAGATCGAGCAGATCGCCGACGCGGTCGAGCTGCCGTTCCTCCACCAGGAGCTGTTCGCCGAGCACAAGCTGCCGGCGCCCAAGGGCATCCTGCTGTACGGCCCTCCCGGCTGCGGCAAGACGCTGATCGCGAAGGCGGTCGCCAACTCCCTCGCCAACAAGGTCGCCGACGTGTCGGGTGACAAGAAGGGCCGCAGCTACTTCCTCAACATCAAGGGCCCGGAGCTCCTCAACAAGTACGTCGGGGAGACCGAGCGCCAGATCCGCCTCGTGTTCCAGCGGGCGCGCGAGAAGTCGGAGGAGGGCTGGCCGGTCATCGTCTTCTTCGACGAGATGGACTCGATGTTCCGCACCCGCGGCACCGGCATCAGCTCGGACATGGAGTCGACGATCGTGCCGCAGCTGCTGGCCGAGATCGACGGCGTCGAGACGCTGAAGAACGTCATCGTGATCGGCGCGTCGAACCGCGAGGACCTCATCGACCCGGCGATCCTGCGCCCGGGCCGGCTCGACGTGAAGATCAAGATCGAGCGCCCGAACCAGGAGGCCGCGGCGCAGATCTTCGGTCGCTACCTCACCACCGACGTGCCCATCTCCGCGGAGGAGATCTCCAGCCTCGGCGGTGGCGACATCGACAAGTGCGTGCGGGTGATGATCGAGGAGACCGTCGCCGAGATGTACCGCTCCGACGAGGCGAACCAGTTCCTCGAGGTGACGTACCAGAACGGCGACAAGGAGATCATGTACTTCAAGGACTTCTCCTCCGGCGCCATGATCGAGAACATCGTGCGCCGCGCGAAGAAGCTGGCGATCAAGCGGTTCATCAACGGCGGGGCCAAGGGCATCCGCACCGAGGACCTCATCAACTCGATCCACCAGGAGTACAAGGAGCACGAGGACCTGCCCAACACGACCAACCCGGACGACTGGGCGAAGATCTCGGGCAAGAAGGGCGAGCGGATCGTGTACGTGCGCACGCTGATCAAGGCCGAGGAGGACGCGGCGGCGTCCGGCGGCCGGTCGATCGAGCGGGTCGCCACCGGCCAGTACCTGTAACCCGACTGCTGCGGCGCCGAAGGCCGATACCAGTAGGGTCCCCGACGTGGCAGTCGCCAAGATCTGCGGGATCGAGACGGAGTACGGCATCGTGCTCCGCGGCGCCGGGGAGTCGAACCCGGTCACCGCATCGAGCCTGCTGATCAACGCGTACGTCTCGGACCTCGCGGTCACCGCGGCGTCGGGCTCGCCGAAGATCGGCTGGGACTTCGAGGACGAGTCGCCGGGCAACGACGCCCGCGGGTTCGCGCCCGAGGGGACGATGGCGCCCGAGATCGAGACCCACCTCGTGAACGCGGTGCTGACCAACGGCGCCCGCTTCTACGTCGACCACGCGCACCCCGAGCTCTCGACCCCCGAGTGCGCGGACGCACGGTCGGTGCTCGTGTGGGACAAGGCGGCCGAGCACATCCTCGTCCGGGCCATGGTGGCGTCGGGTCGCGTGCTGCCCGCCGGCCAGGAGATCGTCGTCCACAAGAACAACTCGGATGGCAAGGGCAACTCGTACGGCTGCCACGAGAACTACCTGATGGACCGGTCGGTGCCCTTCAACCGGATCATCACCCACGCCACCGCGCACTTCGTGACGCGGCAGCTCTTCACGGGCGCGGGCAAGGTCGGGAGCGAGGCGACCGGCGTGTCCCTCGAGGACGTGCCCTACCAGCTGAGCCAGCGGGCCGACTTCTTCGAGGCCGAGGTCGGCCTGGAGACCACGCTGAAGCGGCCGATCGTTAACACACGAGACGAACCGCACGCGGACTC
>JAFBAD010000068.1 GCA_019247975.1 Acidimicrobiia bacterium | reverse complement strand
GGTTTCCGCCGGCCGAGAACCCGGCTCTTCCCGGAGCTCGACGTCCGCGACGCAGCCGACCTCTACGACCGCACCGCCGAGCGCCGCATGCGTCGCATCGTTCTCCCGCATCAGGTCCAATGAGCTCGTGGACGGCCTACCGACGTTGCACGCGTGCCACAGCCTGACCGAGTGGTGGGCCGGCGCCAATCAGGCGAGGGTCACCGATTTCCTCGAAGTGAAGGACTTCGCCCATGCGTCCATCGTGGTGATGAAGATCTGCGTCGCGGGGAGCGATGCGGTCAACGACTCGCCGATCTGTCAGGAAGCCGCCGAGGAGTTCCACAAGCTGCCGGCTCCGACCGTGTCGTTCGCCACATAGGGCGGACGCCCGCCGAGCGGCCCGAGATCGATCAACGCGTCATGCGAGGTGTGTAGCGCCGTGCGGTCGTTGGCGGACTCGACGAGATCAGCTCCACGTCGCCCACCTTGACGATCAGCGGGTGCCCGACCTGCACCTGACCGCGGACGAGCACCGTCACGGGCTGATCGAGCGGCACCTCCACCTCGGGGTCGACCACCGGCACGTCCAGCACTGCTCGCGCAGACCCCGGCTCGAAGAGAGCGACATGCACGACCCGCTTCTGGTTGAACGGCCATCGCGCTCCCGGCCACTCCTTCGCCTCTGAGTGGGTGTAGAGGATCGCGGTCATTGTCGTCTCGGGAGCTGCCTCCCCGGCGATGAGCCGACTGTGCGCGTCCCAGTACTCGGACTCCCGCATCGCCATCGTCTACTCGTTCGACAGGCGTGGACCGAGGTCGGACACGAGCGGTTCGTCGGGAGACAGACTGTTGCGGTGTTGGGTGATGGAGCGACACTCCCAGCCGACTACGTCGAACTCCAACTTCGATTCGCCCGCAAGGCCGCAGCGGTCGGTACGCACGACTTCGCAGACGCGATGGCTCAACTGACGAACCTCCATCGGCGCCTCGGGTTCGGCGACCAGGCCGACCGACCCTGCGAGGGATGGACTCGGTACCTCGATGGTCTCCATGCCCAGCCTGACCTCTCGACGCAGATCCGCTGGACAACCGAATTCGCTGCATCGAACAGGGTGGCCCCGCCAGCATCGTCCGCGGTAGCTCGTGCCGGCCCGTTCAGCGTCCACGTCCACGGTGACACGCTCCGCACGCACTTCGAGCCGAAGGCTGCGGACGCGCTGAGCCCGCTCCATGCGTCCCGACTGGATCAGCGTCGAAGTGAACTTCACGCCGCGCTGACAAGCGCTCGGCGACGTTGCCCCGAGGTGCGCAAAGTGCGCGGCGCGTCGTGGCTCTACTCGACGAGGTCGTACCGCGCGATCTTCCCGCCGGCGCACGTCGCCGCAGCGACCGAACGCACTGACGTGCATCAGTTCCGAGGATCGTCGGCGTGGGGCCAGTTTCTCGATCACCGCGGTGGCGTCAAAGCAAACCTGGCTGCACAGTTCGTTACCGCCGTCGACCGTTATGACGGCACCGCGCCTTGGAGACTGTTCCCGATTCCGACACTCGAGGTCTCATCCGCGATCGAGGTGTTCGAGCTCTGATCGTCCCTGACCAGCGTTTGCGCGAGCTCGTCGACGTAGTCAGGAGGGAGACCGTTGGTCCGTGCTGCCACGACGATCGTGTCAGCGCTGAGCTTGTGCCACATCAGAACGAAGCCGGGCAGAAACGCAACGGTGAGTCGCCGGGCGGACGGGACCAACTGCCGCAAGCGCGCCTCGTCCATGTTGGCGCCCACTGCGAAGAACCTCACCGCACCACCACGCGCGTAGAGATGCCCCCTACCGCCGGTTCTAGGTCGCGGGAGAACTTCCACTCGCTGCGGCGATCTGGTTCAACAACGACTGCAGGTCGTAGCACTCACGCATCTGCGTGATCCGCCCAGCGGCGTCGAGTTCAAAGACCGCCATCACCCGCGTCGGAATGATTTGCCCATTCACCCGGAGCTCACCGCGCCACTCGACCATCACGATTCCATCGTCGGCAAGAAGCGTGTCGATCTCGGGCGATCCGCCCCCGCCGATGGTGAGCTGACTCGTCAGCTCGGTAACGATCGCTGCGGCCCCATGCCTGACACCCTGCGGGCCGTCGACCCAGACGGCATCGTCATCGAAGAAGCCACCCAGTTCGCTTGCGTCTGGGTGAGCCCACGCCGCGAGGAACCTACGCACCACGGCTTCTGGCGAATCGCTCATGAGCCTGCCTTCACCGAGGGACACCGAACTCCACAGAGTCTGTCGGATCACACCGAACGGTGTCCCCGAACGCCAGCTACGCGAGGGCACGGGACGCAAGACTGCCCACCGTGCCTCTCGTCGACGTGATCTACGACAGCACGGTTGCTGTCGCTTCCCTGCGGCGGCTCGGCGAAGCGCTCCCGGACATCGTTGCCGAGGCCGTCGACTGCCCGGAGGAGCCATGGATCGGCCCTCCTGCGATCGGCGACCTCGAGATTCGGTTTCGATGCAAGGGTGAATTCGACGTTGGCGGTCTGAACCTTCTCGCTGAGGTCCGGACGAAGTGGTTCGAGAGCCGTCTCGCGGACAAGCAGCGACGTGCCGACCTGATCCGAGATCGGATCTCCGACTTGGTGCCCGGTCCTGTCGGCGTCTGGCTGATCCTGGCGGAAGGCGCCTGGGCCCAGAGCTGACCCGTCCGCGGACGGAGGATCGTCGAGACCCCACGAACCGGGGCACCGGCCTCCGTCCGGGATGGCATCGCTGCGGCCAAGGCCCTCGCCGGCTTCGAGACGGCGCACCCCACCGACCTCTCCTCAGTCATCCGACGGTGCTGTATCGGTCCCCGAAAGCTGCCGTAGCGGTCGCCACACGCAGACCATCGCAAACGCAGTTCCCGCGAAGACCAAGCCCCCCCCACGGATGGCCGTCTTCCCTCTGGAACCGTGCCCCTGCAAGAAGCACGAACAGGACCAGGCCCTTGACCGCAAGCTGAAGCCATGCCCCGCGGGTGGGCTTCGGCAGCATCGCCATCATCAGGGTCTACCCACCCGGGTGCGGGAGCGCTGCACCGATCAGCGGACGAGGATCACCACCGGCACAACGACGGCCACGGCCGCGGCGATCAGAGCGGGCCACCATTGCTGCACCGCGTAGAACAGCGTGACGCGGTCGCCTTCACGTCGACCCTCGCGCCAGTCCGCGCTGGCCGACCACGCAATGCCCAAGGCGACGGCTCCGAACACGACAAAAACACCGGTGGCGTAGAGCATCCGCGCGGCCATCGTCACCTCCTACCCGAGTCACTCGGCGGGGACACCGGTGCGAGACTGCGGCCCTGCGCTCGGTTCTGATCTGCATTGCGGTGACCGTGCTCCTGGTCGGGGCGTGCGGCACGGACTCGTCCGACCAGACTGCGTCGAGCGCCTCGGAACCGGCGCAGGCATCGGCCGCAGCGTCACCGAGGAATGCATTCCACAAGGGTTGAGAACTCCTCACGGTTCCAGAACACCAGGCCCCGTTGCCACGTCACGCCGTGGCTGTTGCCAGGGTGACCATTGCAGTCGTCGTTCCAGGACTCGCTCGGCGGGCGCGGGAGCGCGGAGAGACGCGGGACCGTCGAGGGCCACGCGAGCGAGGCCGTGATCTCGATGATGACCAGTAGCGCCGCGACCCCGAACAGGATCAGTCGGCGCATCGTCACCTCCCACTCGTCGGCGTCGCCCTCATGGCCGTGAGCATCGTAAGGGTGGTGGTCTCCGGGCTCAGTTCAGCCAACTGCCTCCCCAACTGAACCAGCGTCGTTGCTCGTCAAGCGTGTACTGCCTCGGCCATCGGTCCGCCGGAACACGCGGCCTTACCATGCTCGATCGCTACCGCCGGGCTCTGCAGCCGCGTGATCACCGCCCGGATCACCGCGCTTTCCGATCCGAGTCTCAGGCGCTCTGACCAGGGATTTCCGTGGGCCGTGAGGGATTCGAACCCCCGACCCCTTGCGCGTCATGCAAGTGCTCTAACCAACTGAGCTAACGGCCCCGGGACGGGACAACCTAGCAGCGCCTCCGGCCGCCCCCCTCAGCCTTCGGGCAGCCAGCGGTAGGTGGTCCACCCCTCGAGCGGCCGGGCGCCGAGCCCCCGGTAGACCTCGATCGCCCGCTCGTTCCAGTCGAGGACGCTCCACTCGACCCGCCCGTCGGTCATCGACCGGAGCCGGTGCAGCAGCGCGGTGCCGATGCCCTGGCCCCGATCGGCGGGGCGCACGTAGAGGTCCTCGAGCCAGATGCCGGCCTGGCCGAGGAACGTCGAGAACGTGCGGAACCACAGCGCCATCCCGACGACGCGTCCGTCGATCTCGGCGATGAGGACCGACGCGACCGGATCGTCGCCGAACAGGTTGAGGCCGAACTCCTCGGGGTCGAACGCGACCTGATCGGCGAGTTGCTCGAACTCGGCGAGCTCCCGCACGAGGGCCAGGATCTCGTCGAGGTCGTCCGGCTCGGCCGGACGGATGGCGGCGCTCACCGGTCGGAGGCGTCCGAACGGGGGCCGACGGCTGCCGCCGCGACCGCGCCGAGCAGGAGGAGCGCCGCCACGACCGCGAGCAGGTCGAGCGGGACGCGGTCGCTGAAGCGAACGGTGGCGGTGCCGAGGACGAGCGCGGCGAGCGCTCCCCCGCCGACCGTCCAGCCGACCACCCACGCCCAGCGGGCCCGGTGGACGCCGGGCCGGTCGGTGACCCGTACGGCCAGCTCCATCGACCAGCAGCCGAGCTCGAACGCGCCGGTAAGCAGGGCCACGATGGCGATCAGCTCGGGCGCATCGTCGGTGCGCAGGTGGCCGAGCACCTGGACGCCGGCCAACCCGATGACCGCCGCCGTCACCGCGCCCGGCCAGCGACCGGCCAGGCCGACCACGAACAGCAGCACGGCGACGACGGCGAACAGGTCGAGGTAGCCGCCCGGCCCGCCCGATCGGGTGGCCAGGGAGACGCCGGCCGAGATGGACGCGAGCCCGAAGGCTCCGGCGGCGCGCACCAGCCGCGTGCCGTTCACCGCACCACCCTGCGGCCGCGGCGCCGGAAGGCCTCGGCTTCGGCCAGCACCGACTCGACCGGGCGGCCTTCGTTCCACTCGACCACCGCCACGCCGAGCCGGCGGAACCGGTCCCGCACCACCTCCCGCCGCAGGTGCCACAGGCGGGTGACCGTCGGCTCCTCGGGCACGTCGGGAGTGACCTCGATGATCGCCACGTCGATGCCGCGGTTGCGCAGGTCGGCCAGGCCGGCCAGCGTCCGCTCGTCCTCGATCGGGCTCACCGCCAGGACCAGCGAGCGGGGTGGCAGCGCAGTCGGCGGGACGACGCCGATGCCCTTCACCACGGTGCTGCTCCACACCTGCCGGCCGAGCAGGTGATCGATCAGCCGCATGCGTTGCAGACCACCGGAACCCGGCCGCACCCATGACACCGTCGCGCCGAAGGTGACCAGCCCCACGCGGTCACGCTCGCCGAGGTGCGCGTCGACCAACGCGGTCGACGCTCGCACCGCGCGCTCGAAGCCCGACGTCGAGAACGCGTCGAGGAACACGACGACCTCGGTGGCCCGATCGGGGTGGCGCTCCTGCACCCACAGCTGCCCGCGCCGGGCCGTCGCCCGCCAATGGATGTCGCGCGGGCGATCGCCCGGTTGGTAGGCGCGCAGGTCGGCGGGCTCGATGCCGGTGGCCCGATCGCTGGCCACCTGGTTGCCCGCAGCAGCCTGCGTGCGGTGCGGCCGGACGAGGGTGCGCAGCACGTCGGGGCCCGGGTGCACCCGCACGGTCCTGACCGGCTCGAGGAGCCGGTGCCACGATCGGATGCCGCCCCGACCGCGGATGCGGATGTGCACCGGCGCGACCCGGAACGTGCCCCACCGCTCACAGAGGAGCGGCACGTCGAGCACCTCCTCGACGTCGCGGTCGAGGCGCACCGCGATCGGGTCGACACCTGCCCGGGCCATGCCGGCGGGCGGGTCCACGACCACCTCGACGCGCGGGATCGTGACCGGCGACGAGAGGCGCAGGCGCACGTCGAGCTGATCACCTTCGACCGCTCGGTCCCGTGCGACCTCGAGCTGCGCGTCGAGCGGCGGCGGCTCGGACACGACGAGCCCGGCCAGGGCGAGCAGCGCGAACGGCGCACCCAACGCCACCAGGTCGATCCGGTGGAACAGGACACCTGACAGCAGCCCGAGCCCGGCCAGGAAGATGGCCGAGGGGACTCGGTCCGAGAGCGTGCCGGTCACCGGCCGGTGGCGGGCTGCGGCTCGGGGTCGGGTTCCGGCGGCGGCACCGGCACCGACGTGAGGCACTGGTCGATCACCTGCTCGGTGCGCACGCCCCGCACCCAGAGCTCGGGCCGCAACGACACGCGGTGCGCGAGGGCGGCCGGGGCGAGGACCTTGACGTCGTCCGGCGTGACGAAGTCGCGGCCGGAGACGACGGCGCGCGCCCTCGCCGCGGTGAGCAGCGCGAGCGAGCCACGGGGGCTGGCGCCGACCTGGAGCTGCGTCGCGGCGCGGGTGGCTCGCACGACGTCGACGATGTACCGGCGGACCGCCTCGGACACGTGGACGTCCTCGATCGCCTCCTGCATCTCGACCAGTCGGTCGCGGTCGATGACCGGTTGCAGTGTGACCGCCTCGGCCCGCCGATCGATGCGCCGGGCGAGCATCGTGACCTCGTCGTCGTCGGACGGATAGCCGACCGTGACGCGCAGCAAGAACCGGTCGAGCTGCGCCTCCGGCAGCGGGTACGTGCCCTCGTACTCGATCGGGTTCTGCGTCGCGAGCACGACGAAGGGCCGCTCCAGACGGTGCGTCACACCCTCCGCGGTGACCTGCCGCTCCTGCATGGCCTCCAGCAGCGCGGCCTGGGTCTTCGGCGTGGCCCGGTTGATCTCGTCGCCGAGCAGCAGGCTGGTGAAGACCGGCCCAGGCCGGAAGTCGAACGACGCAGTGCGCTGGTCGAACACCGAGGACCCGGTGATGTCCGACGGCATCAGGTCCGGCGTGAACTGGACCCGGGCGAACGGGATCCCGGTGGCCTGCGCGAAGGAGCGGGCGATCAGCGTCTTGGCCACGCCGGGCAGGTCTTCGAGCAGCACGTGACCGTCGGCGAGGATGCCGATCAGCACGAGCTCGAGGACGTCGCGCTTGCCGACGACGACCTCCTCGACCCTGTCGAGGATCGCCTGCGCCTCGGCCGTGACCTCGAGCAGCGACAGCGCCATCAGAGGGTCTCGAGCCGGGCGACGAGCTCGTCGGCCGCGGCACGGTCGAGCTCGTGGAGGCGCCGGTCCTCGGGCGCCGGACGGTCCGGCCGCACGATGCCCCACAGCAGCGGGCCGCAGCGACGCTCGACCTCGGCGGCCTGCGCCGGGTCGTCGAGCAACAGGCCGTCGCGCGTGAGCAACCGGTGAGCGGCGATCTCCCGGAACGCCGGACGCACGCGGTAGTGGACGTCGCCCGCGGTGCCGGCCACGACGTCGACCAGCCGTGACGCCTCGACGAAGGATCGCGGCGGTGGCTCCTCGGCCTGCGGCTCGCCGATCACGGCGCGGTCGAACTCGTCCCTCCACGGCGCGATCGGCTGGCGCACGACTGCGCCCACCAGCATGCGCAGCGCGACCAGCCCGGCCCCCACCAGCCAGATGCGCACCGCGATCGTGCGCTCCGGCCAACCGACCGCGAGCGCGAGGAGGAAGAGGAGCGTCAGCCAGAGGAGCGGCAGCACCCCCGTCGCGGCCAGGCGCCGGAGCCTGCTCATCGCGCCCCTGCCGCGGCGCCGTCGCGCAGCGCTCGCGCGGCGCGGATCGCGTCGCGGCGCATTCGCTCGTCGACCTCACCCGCGCCATAGCGGGCCCACACGAAGAGCTCGGTGAGCCGCCCCGCAGGCTCGGCCGCGGCGCCGTAGTGCTCGAGGACGCGGGTGAGGTACTCCGGCTCGGTCTCGCTCACCCGCCGAGGCAGGCCGTCGCTCGCCAGCAGCGTCTGGACGCGTGCGTACGCCGCGAGGATGGCCCGGCGCGGGTCCCGCTCACCCTCCAGCGCGTCGAGCGACGCCTCCACGGCCCGCCGCAACGGCTTCGGCGGGAGGTCGTCGGGCTCGACGTCCTCGTCCACGTCTGCGGCGGCGGTGGAGCGGGGCGAGCGGGCCACCCCGATGACCACGGCGCTCACCGCGAGCACCGCGCCGAGGTAGAACGCGATCGGGGTACCCGACCTGCCGTCGGACCGGTGCTTCGTCGCGGTCGTCTCCTGCGACTGCTTGGCCACACCGTCGGACGGCTTCGTGCGCTCGGGGCGCGGAGGTCGCCCGAAGACGAGCAGGGCGATGACGACGAACAGGATGAGCAGCCCGATCGTCACGAGCGAGCGGAGCCACCACGGCACGACCGGACCCGTCGGCCGGGCCCGGCTCACGCGTCCCCGCCGGAAGATCAGCAGGAACGCGCCGATCGCGGCCAGGGCGAAGAACCCGCCGGTGATGACGCCCGAGAGCACCTGCCCGATGATCGGCACGTCGCCGTGCCCGAGGTCGGACCGCTCGGATCCGACTGCCGCGGCGACGACCAGGACGAGCAGGCCGGCCGCCGCGACGACGACCGCGACACCGGTGCTGCGGTCGGACCTCGCCATCGACCGGTTAGGTTCCCACGCGGTTGCGGAGCGTGCCGATCCCTTCGATCTCGAGCTCGACGACCTGTCCGGGCCGGAGCCACGGGTACCGGTCGCTCCCGTGCACCAGGCTCAGCTCGAGGATGCACCCGGTGCCGACCGTTCCCGAACCGATGACGTCGCCGGGGCGGAGCACCGTCGAACGGGACGCGTGCGCGATGAGCTCGCCCCACGTGAAGTGGAGCGAGCCGAGGTGCCCGCGGCTCCACTCGACCCCGTCGACCCGTGCGGTCATGGCCGCGTTGGGGCGACCGCCGCCCGATCCCGGTAGCTCGTCGGGGGTGGCGAGGACCGGGCCGAGCGACGTGGCGAAGTCCTTGCCCTTCGCCGGCCCGAGGCCCTGGCGCATCTCCCGGGCCTGCAGGTCGCGGGCCGACCAGTCGTTCATCACCGTGAAGCCGGCGACGACGTCGAGCCAGCGCCCCGGTTCCACGTCGGCGCACTCGACGCCGATCACGGCGGCCGCCTCCAGCTCGTAGTCGAGCCGCTCGGTGCCCGCCGGGACGGCGACGGACTCGT
>JAFBAD010000058.1 GCA_019247975.1 Acidimicrobiia bacterium | reverse complement strand
CGGGACCACCGGGCGGCCACGACGACCTGCTCGACCATCTCGCCGGCGGTGAGGTGGCGCTCGAAGCCGGCCTGTCCGGTCGCGCAGAACCCGCACGCCATGGCGCAGCCGGCCTGGCTGCTCACGCACACCGTCACCCGGTCGCGGTAGGCCATCACGACGGTCTCGATGCGCGCGCCGTCGGGCAGGGCCCACAGCCACTTCACCGTGTCGCCGGCGTCGCTCTCCGACGCGACGACCGGGGTGAGCGCGCGGGGGAGCGCATCGTCGAGGCGGGCCCGCAACGCCTTCGGCAGGTCCGTCATCTCGGCCGGATCGAGGAGGCGCTGGTACAGCCCGTCCCACACCTGGCCGACCCGGTAGGCCGCCTCGCCCTCGAGGAGCGCAGCCAGACCGTCCCTGTCCAGGTCGTGACGAGTGAGCAGAGCAGGGACTGTCATGGCTGCTTCACGGTACCGGTGCACCGTCGTTGTCCCCGGGGGTGGTCGATACGGTTTGGCTGTGGCCGCAACCCGTGGAGACCACCACACCGGCATCGAGCACCAGCACCGCGACGTCCAGCGCGGATCGGCGCGCGCCGCCGTGTTCGGCGTGTCCGACGGGCTCGTGTCCAACGTCTCGCTGATCCTCGGCGTCGCCGGCGCCGATCCCGCACCCGGTGTGGTGCGCCTCGCCGGGCTGGCCGGACTGATCGCCGGCGCGGTCTCGATGGCAGCCGGTGAGTACGTGTCGATGCGTGCGCAGACCGAGCTGTTCGAGCGCGAGCTCGACATCGAGCGGCGGGAGCTGAAGCGCAGCCCGCACGCCGAGACGGTCGAGCTCTCGAAGATCTACGAGTCGCGCGGCGTGCAGCCCACCCGCGCACGGGCGCTGGCCGAGGAGATGATGCGCGATCCCGATCTCGCGCTCGAGACCCACGCGCGTGAGGAGCTCGGCATCGATCCGGAGCAGCTCGGCTCGCCGTGGTCGGCTGCGATCTCGTCGTTCATCGCGTTCACGATCGGCGCGCTGGTGCCGCTCCTCCCGTGGTTCTTCGCGACCGGCAACGCAGCGGTGGTCGCATCGGTGATCCTCGGCGCGATCGCGGCGGTCGTCGTCGGTGTCGCGCTGGCGAAGCTCACCGGGCGGTCGCCGCTGCGGTCCGGCGCCCGGCAGCTGGCGATCGCGGCCGGGGCGGCCTCGGTCACCTTCGCGGTCGGGCGTATCGTCGGTGTCGGTGTCTCCTGACGATCCGGCCGTACCGGGCGATCCCTCCGCGCCACCCGGCTGGTACACGACCGCATACGGGTGGCAGTGGTGGGACGGCGTGCGCTGGTACCCGCCGACCCAGCAGGGCGGTGGCGGCGACGAGAAGACCTTCGCCATCCTGAGCCACCTCGGCGCGTTCCTCGGCGGCGTCATCCTGCCGCTCGTCTTCTTCCTGCTGAGCAAGGACAAGCCCTACGCGCGCCATCACTCCTGCGAGGCGCTGAACTTCCAGATCACCTATTTCATCGTGGCGATCGGCGGCGCAGGGCTGATGTTCGGCGGCTTCGGCGTCGTCGCGGCGCTCGAGGCCCACACCGACAGCGCCGCCGGGTTCTTCGTCCCGTTCCTGCTCGGGTTCGGCCTGCTCATGGTGGCCGCGCTCGCGCACACGATCCTCTCGATCGTCGGCGCGGTGAAGGCCTCGCAGATGGAGTGGTGGCGCTACCCGGTGAGCATCCGCTTCGTGAAGCCCTGAGCCGCTACCGCGAGTACACCCGGTCGCGGTGGTGCAGCTCGAAGCCGAGGCGGGCGTACAGCTTCCGCGCCGGCTCGTTCGACTCGTCGACGTAGAGCATCCCGACGGTCAGGCCCTGCGCGGTGAGGTGGTCGAGTCCGGCGACCGTCAGCGCACCGCCGAGCCGCCGCCCGAACGCATCGGGGTCGACGCCGATCACGTAGATCTCTCCCATCGGCGGATCGACCTCCGCGTGGATCTTCGTCCAGCAGAACCCGTCCAGGCGGCCGGCGCGCGGTCCCGCCGGATCGGCATCGAGGAGGAGGAAGCCGGCCGGGTCGAACCACGGTTCGCGCGCCTCCGCGTCGAGGTCGGCCTGGGTCTGGTTGCTCTGGTCGGGGTGCGACGCGAAGGAGCGGTTGTTGACCTCGAGCCACGCATCGTCGTCGACGCCCGGCCGGAACGCACGGGTGTCGATCGACGGGAGGCCGGCGCGCACCGCATCCTCCACCGGGAGGGGGCGGCGCAGCTGGAACAGGTCACGCCGGGAGCGCAGCCCGGCTTCGTCGGCCCGGGCGTCGTCCTCCTCGGTCGGTGACGACACCACCCATCGTTCCTCGGTCACCCCTCTATGTTGCTCTGCGATGGCACGTCCGCGATCACCGAAGGGCCGGGCTCGCGAGGTCAACCGCCGCCTCACGCTGGAGTACCCCGACGCCCGGTGCGAGCTGGACCACGACAGCGCCTTCCAGTTGCTGACCGCAACCATCCTCTCGGCGCAGACCACCGACGTGCGGGTGAACATGGTGACGCCGGGGCTGTTCGCCCGGTACCCCACGCCCGAGGACCTCGCGGCCGCCGACCCGGGCGAGGTCGAGGAGATCATCAAGTCGACCGGCTTCTACCGGAACAAGACGAAGAGCATCATCGGCATGGCCCAGGCGCTGGTCGATCGCTTCGGTGGTGAGGTGCCCGGCGCCATGGCCGACCTCGTCACCGTGCCCGGCGTCGGGCGCAAGACGGCGAACGTCGTGCGCAGCGTCGCGCTCGACCTGCCCGGGCTGCCCGTCGACACCCACGTCGGCCGGCTCAGCCGCCGGCTCGGGCTCACGACGCAGACCGATCCGGTGAAGGTCGAGCTCGAGCTGAACCCGATGGTCCCGGCCCAGGAGCGCGGGCTGCTCAGCCTGCGGCTGATCCTCCACGGCCGGCGCGTGTGCCTCGCGCGGTCACCGCGCTGCGGTGACTGCGTGCTCGCCGACATCTGTCCGTCGGCAACTCTCCCAAACCGGACCAAAGCCCCCGCGAAGCGGTAGGACTTCCTCGAAAGCGGGGCGGATCTTCCCCCGCGCAGAACCGGGTTCGTATATGGTGACCCGCGACCAGGTTCCCGCCACCTGGTTCCTAGCGACGCCGGGATCCGCCGCCTGGCGTCGCACGACGAGGGCGCCTCTCAGGAGGCGCCCTCGTCCCGTTCTGCTCAGACGTTGTTGCGAGCCCGGTCGGTCGCTCTGAGCGCGGTGCGGATGGCTCGCTCCGCTTCGTACAGCGCGGTGGCCACGTCCTCGGTCGGTGCTTCGTTGAAGTCGTCGCCCGCCTGGCCGAGCCGGTCGGCGAGCTCGGTCAGCTGGGTGATGATCGATCCGAGCTCCGCGGCCGAGGTGGTCATGCGTTCCAGTTTGTAGCTTCCGAGCCCGAGTCCCGACCCGGTACCGTCCCGATGTGCTGCACCGGCTGGACCTGCGAGGACGGGACCTCGGCGACCCTGCCGAGCGGGCCCGCCTCCCGCGGCCGGCTCCTGCGGGCGCCGAGCCGGTGGCCGCGGTGGCCGAGATCCTGGCTGCGGTCCGCGAGCGCGGCGACGAGGCGGTTTGTGACCTCACCGAGCGCTTCGACGGCGTGCGGCTCGACGATCTGCTCGTGCCGTCGCACGAGCTCCACGCTGCGCTCGACGCGCTCGATCCCGCAGTGCGGACCGCGTTGCAGGCCGCCGCCGAAGGCATCGAGGACTTCCACCGCGACCAGGTCGAGGCCGACCGCACCTACCGGCGCGGCGGGGTGGTGGTCGAGGGCCTGCACCGCCCGGTCGACCGCGCCGGCTG
Organism: Acidimicrobiia bacterium; assembly: GCA_019247975.1. GTDB lineage: Bacteria > Actinomycetota > Acidimicrobiia > Acidimicrobiales > Iamiaceae > JAFBAD01. The sequence continues at coordinate 4,821 of JAFBAD010000058.1, read as the reverse complement.
CTACGTGCCGGGTGGCCGGGCCCGCTACCCGAGCACCGTGCTGATGACCGCGGTGCCGGCGCGGGTCGCCGGCGTGCCCGAGATCGTGCTGTGCGTGCCGCCCGGCGCGGATGGCAAGGTCCCCGAGGTCACGCTGGCCGCCGCGGCGGTCGCCGGGGTCGACGAGGTGTACTGCATCGGCGGCGCGCAGGCGATCGCCGCTATGGCCTACGGCACCGACACGATCCGTCCGGTCGACGTGATCGTCGGGCCGGGCAACGCGTATGTCGCGGTGGCCAAGCGGCTCGTCGCGGGCGAGGGTCGGGTCGGCGTGCCGTCGGCCTTCGCCGGGCCGTCGGAGGTGGTGGTGGTCGCGGACGCGTCGGTGGACACCGACCTGGTCGCGGTGGACGTGATCCTCCAGGCCGAACACGGCCCGGGCGGGCTCGCGTGGCTCGTCACGTGGGACGAAGCGGTGGCCGACGCGGTGGTCGACCAGATCACCGTGCAGGTGGAGGCCTCGCCTCGGCGGGGCGACATCGAGTCGACCTTCGCGGAGGGCGGTTACGCGGTCGTGGTGGATGGGCCGGAGCAGGCGATCGAGGTCGTCAACCTCATCGCGCCCGAGCACCTCGAGCTGCTGTGCGAGGACCCGAGTTCACTCGTGGGTGGGATCCGCCACGCCGGCGCGGTGTTCTGCGGACCGTGGGCGCCTGCGTCGGTCGGCGACTACATCGCCGGGCCGAGCCACGTGCTCCCGACCGACGGCTCGGCCCGCTTCGGTTCCGCGCTGACGGTGTCGGACTTCACGAAGCACGTGCACGTGATCACGCTCGACCGCGACGCGCTGCTCGAGGTGGGTCCGCACGTCGAAGCCCTCGCGACGGCGGAGGGCCTCGATGCCCACGCGGACTCGATCCGTCGCCGCCGGGAGCGCACGGCATGAGCACGAAGCAGCGGATCGCGCCGCGCGATGACGTCGCGCTCATGGAGGGCTACCACTCGCCGCAGGTCGACGTGGCGGTGCGGCTCAACACGAACGAGTCGCCGGTGCCGCCGCCCGCCGCGTTCAAGGCCGCGCTGGCGGCCGAGCTCGACGACCTGACGTGGCACCGGTACCCGGACCGCGCCGCGCTGGATTTGCGCACCGCCATCGGGGAGCTGCACGGCGTCGGGCCTGAGCAGGTCTTCGCGGCGAACGGGTCGAACGAGGTGCTGCAGACCCTGTGCCTCACGTTCGGCGGGCACGGCCGATCGGTCGCGGTCTTCGAGCCGACGTACGCGCTGCACAGCCACATCGCCCGCATCACCGGCACCGGCGTGATCGAAGGTGAGCGGACCGACGCGTTCGCGCTCGACCTGGACGAGGTGGACCGGGTGCTCGCGTCCGGTCCGGAGATCACGTTCCTCTGCTCGCCGAACAACCCCACGGGGTTGGTCGAACCTCGCGAGGTGGTGGAGGCGGTCGTCGACCGAGCACCGGGCCTCGTCGTGGTCGACGAGGCGTACGGCCAGTTCGCGCCGTGGAGCGCGCTCGAGCTGGTCGACGAGGACACGCCGCTCGTCGTCACCCGCACGTACTCGAAGACGTGGTCGATGGCGGCGGCGCGCCTCGGCTACCTCGTCGGTCCCCGCTGGGTGGTCGATGCGCTCGAGAAGGTCGTGCTGCCGTACCACCTCGACGCGGTGACCCAGGCCGCCGGACGGGTCGCGCTGCGCTTCACCGACGAGATGGAGGCGCGGGTCGCCGAGCTGGTGGAGGAGCGGGGCCGGCTGTCGGCCGCGCTCGGCGACCTCGACGTCGACGTGTGGCCGTCGGGCGCGAACTTCGTGCTCTTCCGGCCGCGCTCGGCCGACGGCGCGGCGGTGTGGCAGCAGCTCGTCGACCGTTCGGTGCTCGTCCGCAACTGCGCGTCGTGGCCCCGGCTCGAGGGCTGCCTGCGGGTCACGATCGGCACCCGCGACGAAGACGACGCGTTCCTGGGCGCCCTGGAGGAGGTCCTCTCTTGACCCGAGCGGCGACGAAGGAGCGGACCACCAAGGAGACGTCGATCTCGATCTCGATCGACGTCGACGGCCCGACCGGCACGGTGGAGGTGTCGACCGGGATGCCGTTCTTCGACCACATGCTCGACCAGATCGGCCGGCACGGCGGCTTCGACCTCACGATCCGGGCCGAGGGGGACCTCCAGGTGGACGGCCACCACACGGTCGAGGACGTCGGGATCCTGCTCGGCCAGACCTTCGCCGAGGCGCTCGGGGACAAGGCCGGCGTGCGCCGGTTCGCGAGCGGGCTGTTCCCGCTCGACGAGGCGCTCGTGGAGGTCGCGCTGGACCTCTCGGGCCGGCCGTTCGTCGTCTACGACGTGCCCTTCGGCGAGGTGCTGCCCCTCGGTGACCCGCCGTTCAACCCGGAGATGGCCGAGCACTTCTGGCAGTCGTTCGCGACCGGGGCCGGCATGACCCTCCACGTCACCCGCAAGGCGGGCAAGAACACGCACCACGTCGTCGAGGCGACGTTCAAGGGCGTGGCCCGCTGCCTCCGCGACGCGGTCCGGGTGGAGGGGAGCGGCGTGCCCTCCACCAAGGGCTCGCTGTGACGCTGGTTGCGGTCCTCGACTACGGCATCGGCAACCTGCGCTCGGCCCAGAAGGCGCTGCAGCGGGTCGGCGCGGACGCCCGCCTGACCGCGGACCACGGGCTCATCGCCGACGCTGCGGGTGTCGTGCTGCCCGGCGTCGGCGCGTTCGGTCGGTGCATGGAGTCGCTGCGCGACGCGGGCCTGGACGACGTCGCGCGTGAGGCCGCGCACGACGCCCGGCCGTTCATGGGGATCTGCGTGGGCATGCAGATGCTGTACGAGTCGTCCTCGGAGTCGCCGGGCGTCGCCGGGCTCGGGGTGCTGCCCGGTCCGATCGTGCGCCTGCCCGAGGGGGTCAAGCACCCGCAGATGCAGTGGAACGTGCTCGACGTGAAGCGGCCGAGCCCGCTCGTGGCCGGGCTGAGCGACCCCGCGTGGGTGTACTTCGTGCACTCGTTCGCAGCGGAGGACGCGACCGACGCGGTGGCCACGTGCGACTACGGCGGACCGGTCGTGGCGGCGGTCGAGCGGGACACGGTCTGGGCCACCCAGTTCCACCCGGAGAAGTCGGCCGCCAACGGGCTGCGCATCCTGTCGAACTTCGTCGAGCGGTGCGCGGCGTGATGGATCTCTTCCCCTCGATCGACCTGCGCGACGGGCGCTGCGTGCGGCTCACCCAGGGCGACTTCGACCGCGAGACCGTGTACGGCGACGACCCGGTCGGCCAGGCCCGCGTCTTCGCCGACGCAGGGTCGCCGTGGATCCACGTGGTCGACCTCGACGCGGCCCGTACCGGCGAGCCGGTCAACCGCCCGATCGTCGCCGCGATCGCCGGCTCGGTCGGCACTCCGGTGCAGGTGGGAGGGGGTGTCCGTCACGAGGAGGCGGCGTCGGCGCTGCTCGACGCGGGGGTCGCCCGCGTGGTGGTCGGGACCGCCGCGCTCGAGCAGCCGGACCTCGTCGAGCGCCTCGCCGGCCGGTGGCCCGGTCGCGTCGCGCTCGGCCTCGACGTGCGGGGTCGCGAGGTCGCGGTGCGGGGATGGGTCGAGGGCTCCGGCCGGCAGCTGCTCGATGTCGTGCGCGACTTCGAGGAGAGCGGGGTCGCCGCGGTCGTGGTCACCCAGATCGAGGTCGACGGTGTCGGCGCAGGGCCCGACCTCGCCACCTACGCCGAGCTGCTGGCCGAGACCGAGCTCGAGGTGGTCGCATCCGGCGGTGTCGGTTCGCTCGACCACTTGCGCGACCTCGCCGCCCTCGAGGTCGACGGCCGTGAGCTCGCGGGCGTGATCGTCGGCCGCGCGCTGTACGACGGGAGCTTCTCGATCGACGACGCGCTCGCCGCGACGACGAGTGCCGACTGACGTGCTCGCGGCCCGGGTGATCCCCTGCCTCGACGTCGACGCCGGCCGCGTCGTCAAGGGCGTGAACTTCGTCGGCCTGCGCGACGCCGGTGATCCGGTCGAGCTCGCAGCCCGCTACGACGAGGAGGGCGCCGACGAGCTCGTGTTCCTGGACATCACCGCATCGAGCGACGCCCGCCGCACCACGGTGGAGATGGCGGCACGTGTCGCCGAGCAGGTGTTCATCCCGTTCACCATCGGCGGCGGCATCCGCTCGGTCGACGACGCCCGCGAGCTGCTGCGGGCCGGCGCCGACAAGGTGTCGCTCAACACCGCGGCCGTCGCCCGGCCGGAGCTCATCGGCGAGGTGGCCACCGAGTTCGGCGCGCAGTGCGTGGTGGTCGCGATCGACGCGCGAGCGGCTCGGCCGGGCTCGTGGGGGGTGACGACCCACGGCGGGCGCACGCCGACCGAGCTCGACGCGGTGTCGTGGGCGACCGAAGCGGTCGAGCGGGGCGCCGGCGAGATCCTGCTCACGTCGATGGACCGCGACGGCACCCGTGACGGCTTCGACCTGGAGCTGACCGCCGCGGTCTCGGACGCGGTCTCGGTGCCGGTCATCGCGTCCGGTGGGGTCGGGACGCTCGACCACCTGGCCGACGGCGTCCTCGAAGGTCGCGCCGATGCCGTGCTCGCCGCGTCGATCTTCCACTTCGGCGAGCACACCGTCGCCGAGGCCAAGGCCGCCATGGCCGCCCGCGGCATCACCGTGAGGACCTAGGCACACCACTGCACCCCGACTCGAAGGCAATAGCGGTCGGCTGGTTCAAGGGGTGAGCGCGACATCTCCTGATTGAGGGGGTTGTCGTGTGACGGCGAGGGTTTCGCAGTCGGTGATCAATGTGGCGTTCCGGGCGATGG
>JAFBAD010000357.1 GCA_019247975.1 Acidimicrobiia bacterium | reverse complement strand
CAGCCCCTCGCGGCACCCCCAGCCCGCTCGTCCGGAGACCCCCGTGCCCCTCGTCTACTCGTTCGATCACAAGCACCGCCGCGCCCCGATGGACATGAAGGACCTCCTCGGCGGGAAGGGCGCCAACCTCGCCGAGATGACCTCGGTGCTCGGTCTCCCGGTGCCCCCCGGCTTCACGATCACGACCGACGCCTGCCGCGCCTACCTCGAAGGTGGCTGGCCCGACGGGCTCGACCAGCAGATCGAGAAGCAGGTGCGCAAGCTCGAGACCGAGATGGGCCGGACCCTCGGCGACCCGGAGGACCCGCTGCTCGTGAGCGTGCGCTCGGGGGCGAAGTTCTCGATGCCCGGGATGATGGACACCGTCCTCAACCTCGGCCTCAACGACCGCTCGGTGCTCGGCCTCGCGCAGAGCACCGGCGACGAGCGGTTCGCGTTCGACTCCTACCGGCGCTTCATCTCGATGTACGGGCGCATCGTGCTCGACATCGAGGGCGAGGCGTTCGACGGTCCCCTCGAGAAGGTCAAGGAGCGTCTCGGCGCGAAGTCCGACGCGGACGTCCCGGCCGGCGAGCTGCGCAAGCTGGCCACCCAGTACAAGAAGGTCGTCGAGAAGCACACCGGCGTGCCGTTCCCGCAGGAACCGCTCGCGCAGCTGCGGGGCGCGATCGAGGCGGTGTTCGCGTCGTGGAACGGCGCCCGCGCGATCGCCTACAGGGTGCGCGAGCGCATCCCGCACAGCCTCGGGACCGCGGTCAACGTGCAGGCGATGGTGTTCGGCAACCGTGACGACCGTTCCGGCACCGGCGTCGGCTTCACCCGCGACCCGGCCACCGGCGCGAAGGGGGAGTACGGCGACTTCCTCGTCAACGCGCAGGGCGAGGACGTGGTGGCCGGCATCCGCAACACTGAGCCGCTGTCGGCGCTCGCCGGGCACTTCCCCGACATCCACGAGGAGCTGCTCGGGATCTTCTCCCGGCTCGAGAAGCACTACCGGGACATGTGCGACACCGAGTTCACCATCGAGCAGGACAAGCTCTGGATGCTCCAGACGCGCGTCGGCAAGCGCACCGGTGCGGCCGCGCTCCGCATGGCCGTGGACATGGTCAAGGACTTCAAGCTGAGCCACGGCGAGGCGCTCATGCGGGTGACCGCCGAGCACCTCGACCAGGTCCTCCACCCGCAGTTCGAGGGCGGCGGCCACGAGGTCGTCGCCAAGGGGCTCCCGGCCTCACCGGGCGCGGCCGTCGGGCGGGTGTACGTGAGCGCCGACGGTGCGGCCGAGGCGGCCGATCGCGGCGAGAAGGTCGTGCTCGTGCGGACCGAGACGTCGCCCGAGGACGTGCACGGCATGCAGGTCGCCGAGGGCATCCTCACCGCGCGCGGCGGGCTCGTGAGCCACGCTGCGGTGGTCGCCCGGGGATGGGGCATCCCGGCCGTCGTCGGGGCCGAGTCGATCCGCGTCTACAACGACCACTTCACCGCGGGTGACGTCACCGTGAAGGAGGGCGAGGTCATCTCGCTCGACGGCACCACCGGCGAGGTCGTGCTCGGCGAGGTGCAGCTCTCCACCTCCGAGCCGCCGGCCGAGTTCCACACGATCCTCGGATGGGCCGACAAGGTGCGGAAGGGGAAGATGGCGGTCCGGGCCAACGCCGACAACGGGCCGGACTCGACGAACGCCCGCCAGTTCGGTGCCGAGGGCATCGGCCTGTGCCGCACCGAGCACATGTTCCTCGGCGAGGATCGGCTGCCGATCGTCCGGCGCATGATCCTCGCGTCGACCCCGAGCGAGGAGGAGGCCGCTCTGGAGGAGCTGCGCGTCGCGCAGAAGGCCGACTTCCTCGAGATCCTCGAGGCGATGGACGGCCTGCCGATCACCGTCCGGCTGCTCGACCCGCCGCTGCACGAGTTCTTGCCCCGCACCGAGGAGCTGCTGGTCAAGCAGGCGACGAAGGGCCTGTCGAAGACCGAGCAGAAGCTGCTCGACGCAGCGACGGAGTGGGAGGAGCAGAACCCGATGCTCGGCACCCGCGGCGTGCGCCTGGGTGTGGTGAAGCCGGGCCTCTACGCGATGCAGGTGCGCGCGCTGATGGAGGCCGCGTTCGATCGCGCCGCCGCCGGTGGCAAGCCGATCATCGAGATCATGATCCCGCTCACCGTCACGCGCGAGGAGATGCACGAGGCGAAGACGTGGGTCGAGCAGGCGATCGCGGACGCGCAGGCCGCGTCGGGTGTCGATGCGAAGACCCGTCGCCGGATCAAGACGCTCATCGGCACGATGATCGAGACGCCCCGTGCGGCGTTGCGGTCCGACGAGATCGCCGAGGAAGCGGAGTTCTTCTCGTTCGGAACGAACGACCTCACGCAGATGACCTTCGGCTTCAGCCGTGACGACGTCGAGACCCGGATGATGCCCGCGTACCTCGAGCACGGGCTGCTGAAGCGCAACCCGTTCGAGACCATCGACCAGTCCGGCGTGGGCGAGCTCGTCCGCATCGGCGCGCAGCGCGGCCGCAAGACCCGGTCGGACCTCAAGCTCGGGGTGTGCGGCGAGCACGGCGGTGATCCCGAGTCGATCGCGCTGTTCTGGGACGTCGGCCTCGACTACGTGTCGTGCTCGCCGTTCCGCGTGCCGATCGCGCGGCTTGCTGCCGCGCAGGCGGTCCTGGGATCGGGGTCAGCGGACACCCGTTGAACCTGCTCCTCGCCTCGGCCGCCGGATCCCGGGAGCAGTTCGCCAGCTTCGACGTCCACCCGTGGCAGTGGGTCGCGCTCGTCGCCCTGATCGCGACGCTGCTGATCGTCGACCTGCTCGTGGTGCACCGCGAGCCGCGCGTCATCACGTTCAAGGAAGCCGCCATCGAGAGCGCGATCTGGATCGCGATCGGCCTCGGCTTCTCGCTCGTGATCCTGGGCTGGCACGGCAACCAGGCGGCCGGCGAGTACATCACCGGCTACCTGATCGAGGAGAGCCTCTCGATCGACAACGTGTTCGTGTGGGCGGTGATCCTCACGTACTTCGCGGTGCCGGCCGAGTACCAGTTCCGCGTGCTGTTCTGGGGCATCTTCGGCGCGCTCGTGCTGCGCGCCGGGTTCATCTTCGCGGGCGTCGCGTTCATCGACGCCGTCGAGTGGGCGCTGGTCGTGTTCGGGCTCGTGCTCCTGTACTCCGCGTGGCGCATCGCGTTCCACGCGGACGCGGAGGTGAACCCGGACAAGAGCATCGCGTTGCGCATCGTGCGGAAGGTCATCCCGTCGACCAACGACTACGACGGGCAGAAGCTGTTCACGAAGGTCGACGCGAAGCGGGTCGCCACGCCTCTGTTCGCGGTGCTGATCATGGTGGAGACGACCGACGTGGTGTTCGCGGTCGACTCGATCCCGGCGATCCTCGCGGTGGCCGGCGAGCAGTTCATCATCTTCAGCTCGAACGCCTTCGCGATCCTCGGCCTGCGCTCGCTGTACTTCTGCGTGAGCGGCATGCACGACCGGTTCCGCTACCTGAACTACGGGCTCGGGGTCATCCTCGCCTTCGTCGGGGCGAAGATGCTGGCCAGCTACTTCTTCGAGGAGTGGTTCCACGACCACTTCCCGACCTGGGCCTCGCTGGTCGTGATCGTCGTCGTGCTGACCGTGACCGTGCTGCTCTCCCTCCGCGCCGACCGCCGAGACGCCCTGCGGGAAGGCTCGGCGGAGGTTCCCTGACGCGCTGGTACCGTCCGAAGCATGGGGATCCTGGACGAGGACGTGGTCCGCGTCCGGGAGGCCGCGGACGTCCTGGCGATCATCTCCCCGTACACCCAGGTCAAGCGGGTGGGGCGCAACTACGTCGGTCTGTGCCCCTTCCACGCGGAGAAGACCGGGTCGTTCAACATCAACGCCGAGCACGGTCTCTGGCGTTGCTACGGGTGCGACAAGTCGGGCGACATCATCACCTTCGTCCGGGAGGTCGAGCACCTCGACTTCGTGGGTGCGGTCGAGTGGTTGGCCGGCCGATCGGGCATCCAGCTCCACTACACGAAGACCGGTGAGGGGGAGGGCCGCAAGGAGCGCCAGCGGCTGGTCGAGACGATGGCGAAGGCGGTCGAGTGGTACCACGACCGGCTCCTGACCTCACCTGACGCGGGCCGGGCCCGCAGCTACCTCCGCGCCCGTGGCTTCGACGGCGAGGAGGTCCGCAAGTTCCGGCTGGGCTGGGCGCCCGATGCGTGGGATGCGCTGACGCGCGACCTCGGTCTGTCCGAGGCGATGCTCAAGGGAACGGGCCTCGGCTACATCAACAGCATCGGTCGGCGTCAGGACTTCTTCCGGGCTCGCATCCTGTTCCCGATCTACGACGCAGCCGGCGATCCGGTGGCCTTCGGTGGGCGCAAGCTCGACGGCGCCGAGGGGCCGAAGTACCTCAACATCTCGGAGACCCGGCTCTACCACAAGTCGAAGGTCCTCTACGGCCTGAACTGGAGCAAGGAGGACGCGGTCCGGGCCGACGAGGTCATCGTCTGCGAGGGCTACACCGACGTGATCGGGTTCGCGGCGGTGGGGCTGCCCAGGGCGGTCGCGCCGTGCGGCACGTCGCTGACCGAGGACCACGTGAAGCTGCTGCAGCGCTTCGCCAAGACGCTGGTGCTGGCGTTCGACCCGGACGCGGCCGGGCAGGCCGCGGCCGAGCGGGTGTACGAGTGGGAGCGCAAGCGCGAGGTCGACGTGGCGGTGGCCGATCTGCCGGCGGGGGAGGACCCGGGCGACCTGGCCCGGTCCGATCCCGAGCGGCTGCGGGCGGCCATCAGCGGGCGCAAGCCGTTCCTCGGGTTCCGGGTCGGCCGGGCCCTGGCTGCGGGGCGCAACGACAGCCCCGAGGCGCGCGCCCGCACCGCGGAGGCCGCGCTCGCCGTCGTCGCGGAGCACCCCGACGAGCTCGTGCGCGACCAGTACGTGATGGAGATCGCGGACCGGTGCCGGCTCGACGTCGACCGGCTGCGACGCGTGTTGCAGGCCGGACCGCGCGCGCGTGACGAGGTCATCGACGTGCGGACGCCGCGGCCCGACTCGAACGCCGACCGCATGCTCCGCCTGGCGGTCGACCCCAAGGTCGGTGACGAAGCACGCGACCTGCTCGACGACGTGCTGTTCACCGAGGACCGGCACGTGCGCGCGTGGCACGCGCTGCGCGACGCCGACGGGGACCTGCACACGGCGCTCGCCGCCGCGGATCCGGACGTCGCCGACCTGCTGTCGCTGCTCGCCGTGGAGGACACGATCGACGACCCGCGCGACATCCGGCGCGCGCTCCTGCGCGATGGGGTGGAGCGCGCGCTCATCGACCTGCGTCGTGAAGCCGACGAGGTAGGTGATGCAGAGGATCTCGCGCAGTACCGCGACGCGATCGTGTGGTTGCAGACGCAACGTGAGGCGATGCGGGACGAGCACCGTCCGAGCCGGGAGATCGAGGACCAGTTGCTAGCCTGGCTCTCCGAACGGTCGATGGAGACGGCATGAGCGATGTGGTGCCCGCCGCCGTCCCCGAGGGGGCGGACAGGTCGGTCCAACGGCTGTTGGACAGGGGGCGGTCGGCTGGCGGCCGGGTGACCCTCCACGAGGTGTTCGAGGTGCTGGACATCGACGATGTCAGCCTCGAGCGGGCCGAGATCATCGAGATGCTCGGCCGTCACGGCATCACGCTCGACGAGTCCGAGGAGGTGCCGGCCGACCCGTTGCAGGACCTGGCCTCGGTGCCCAGCGAGGATGCCGCCGCAGACCCGACGGTCGGCGCGGTGGTCGCTGCCGCGGAGGACGAGCCGGATCGTCCTGACGACGCGCCGGCGGCGCCCGCGGTCACCGCGCCGCTGGACGTGTCGGTCATGCACGTCGGCGAGGCGCCTCCCGGCTTCCACGAGCGCTTCGGTGATCGGCGGCTCCGGCCCGCCACGCGCGGCGGGGTCGACGGAGGTTCGGCCGACTCGGTGCGCGTGTACCTGAAGGAGATCGGCCGCGTGCCGCTCCTCACCGCGCCGGAGGAGAAGTGGCTCGCGCAGCGGTTCGAGGCGGGCACGGCCGCGCAGGTCCGCCTCGCGGATCTCGAGGCGTCGGGGCAGCTCGACCAGCTCGAGTTCGCGGACCGCCGCCGCCTCCAGGCTGCGGCGCGCGACGGCGAGGAGGCGAAGCAGCAGCTGATCCAGGCGAACCTGCGGCTCGTCGTGTCGATCGCCAAGCGCTACGTGGGTCGCGGCATGCTCCTCCTCGACCTGATCCAGGAGGGCAACCTCGGCCTGATGCGGGCGGTCGAGAAGTTCGACCACAACAAGGGCTTCAAGTTCTCGACGTACGCGACCTGGTGGATCCGCCAGGCCATCACCCGTGCCATCGCCGACCAGGCCCGCACGATCCGCATCCCGGTGCACATGGTGGAGTCGATCAACAAGGTGCACCGCGTGCAGCGCCAGATGCTGCAGGACCTCGAGCGCGAGCCGACGGTCGACGAGCTCGCCCGCGAGGCGGACATGACGCCGTACCGAGTGCGGGAGATCATGCGCATCGCGCAGGACCCGCTGTCGCTCGACTCGCCGGTGGGTGAGGCCGACGACTCGAACCTCTCCGACTTCATCGAGGACCAGCAGGCCGAGCAGCCCGACGAGAAGGCGGCCCGGCAGATGCTCAACTCCGCGGTGAAGGAGGCGCTGTCCGAGCTCAACGAGCGCGAGCAGCAGGTCGTGCGGCTGCGCTTCGGCCTCGAGGACGGCCAGGCCCGCACGCTCGAGGAGGTCGGCCGCACCTTTGGCGTCACCCGCGAGCGGATCCGCCAGATCGAGTCGAAGACGCTGGCCAAGCTCCGCCACCCGCACCGCAGCCAGAAGCTCCGCGACTACCTCGACGGCGACTGAGTCACGGCCCTCTCGTACGAAGAGGGCATGGGGTACCGGGGGAAGATAGAGGCGCAGAACCGGGCACGCGACCTGCGGGCGCAGGGCTGGACGTACAAGGAGATCTGCGACGAGCTCGGTGTGAGCCGCAGCTCGGTCTCGGCTTGGGTCCGTGACGTCGAGTTCGACCGCGCCGCCTGGGAGGCCCGAGCCAGAGCCAACTACGTCAACGGCAACTTCGGCCCGCGTCCCAAGCGTCAGAACCGCCTGCAGATCGACAAGCACCTCGAGATCGCCCGGCTCAAGGCGCAAGGAGCGGTTCGCATCGGCCGCCTGACGGAGAAGGAGTTCCTCGTCGCCGGGGTGGCGCTGTACGCAGGCGAGGGGGCGAAGACGGGCACCGAGGTCAAGTTCGCGAACAGCGACCCGCGCATGCAGCTGTTCTTCGTCACGTGGCTCCGCAGGTTCTGGCCGATCGACGAGCGCCGACTCAGGGTGCAGCTGTACCTCCACGAGGGACTGGACCTGGAAGCGGCCCTCGACTTCTGGAGCGAGCTCCTCGCGATTCCGCGACGCCAGATGATCAAGCCGTATCGAGCCATCCCCGACGCGAGCATCCGTCGCGCCAAGCACGCCATGGGTTGCCCTGGTGTGTACTACTGCTCGGTGTCGGTTCTGCGCTCGGTGCTGGGGCTTTCGGACGCGCTGCTAGCCTGTTCCGACTCCCTTCCGGGGTAGCTCAGCTGGCAGAGCAAACGGCTGTTAACCGTTTTGTCGTGGGTTCGAGCCCCACCCCCGGAGCGCAAGTGGGTCGTCCGTTCGAGTTGAGCGCATCCGCCGCGAGGCCAGGCGGGAGCCG
>JAFBAD010000330.1 GCA_019247975.1 Acidimicrobiia bacterium | reverse complement strand
CGGGCCGGCGGGCCCGCTGCTTAGCCGTCACGTACGCCTCCCGCGACAGCGCCGCGAGCCGGGTCGCCGCCTCCATCGCAACGGTCTCGACCTGGTCGGGATCCGCGACCTCGTCCAGCAGCCCGGCCGCGACCGCACGCTCGGGCTCGAAGGTGTCGCCCCGGACCACCGACTCGAAGGCGGGCGGCGCCATCCGGTAGCGGACCATCTCGAGCGTCGCCTCACTGAGCGCGAAGCCGATGGCGACCTCGGTGAAGCCGAGCCGGAACGGCCCGCGCGCGCCGACCCGCCAGTCGGCCGAGGTGAGCAACCCGGCGCCGGCCGCGATCGCGTGACCCGTGCAGGCGACGACGACCGGCAGGTCGATCTCGAAGAGCCGCACCAGGAGCGCCCGCCCGGCGGCCATGAGCGCAGCCCGGTTCTCGGGGGAGCTCTGCATGACCTTCAGGTCGAAACCCGCGCTGAGGTAGCCCTCGCGCCCGCAGATCAGCACCGCGTTCGCCTTGGCCTGCGCCTCGTCGAGCTGCCGGTCGATGTCGGCGACGACGTCCGGCCCGAGCGCGTTGGCCCGGCCGTCGTCCAGCCGGATGACGGTGACGTCGTCGCTCATCGAGACGTGTGCTCGCTGCGCACGACCGCGAGGAATCGCTCGACCGCGTGGGCGCTGGCGTGGGCCCGGATCGATGGGAACGTCTCGTAGGCGTGCTGCGCGCCGGGCAGCTCGGCGTACACGACCGGTTGGCACGACTCCTTGCGCAGCTCGTCGACGAACGAGCGGGCCTGCTCCACCGGCACGAGCGAGTCGTTGGTGCCGTGCAGCACGAAGAACGGCGGTGCGTGCGGGCCGACGTGGCTCATCGTCGACGCCTGCTCCCACGTGTGGCGGTCGTCGGCCAGGGTCGACTTGAAGACCTTCTTGCCGAGGAAGCCCTCCATGTCGGAGCGCCCGGTGCCGTGGCGGTTCACGAAGTCGTAGACGCCGTAGAACGGCACCGCCGCGACCACCGAGGTGTCGGCGTCCTCGAACCCGGGCTGGAACTCCTTCACGTGCGGGGTCAGCGCGGCGAGCGACGAGAGGTGGCCGCCGGCCGAGCCCCCGGTGATGGCGACGAAGTCCGGGTCGCCGCCGTGCTCGCCGATCGTCTGCTTCGTCCAGGCCAGCGCCTTCTTGACGTCGACGATCAGATCGGGCCAGGTGGCTCGGGGCGACAGGCGGTAGTTGATCGTCACGCACACCCAGCCCCGCTCCGCGAGGTGGGACATGAGCGCCTCGGCCTGGCCCTCCTTCTGGCCCATCGTCCAGCCGCCGCCGTGGACCTGGAGCAGCACCGGCGCCTTGGCGTCGGGCGCGAGGTCGGCCCGGCGCCACACGTCGAGGTGGTTGCGCACGCCGGCGTCGCCGTAGGCGATGTCGCGCGACGCGCGGAAGCGACGGCGGGCGCGCATGTCCGGCAGCGCCAGCTGCCGGCGGGTCAGCGGCACCTCGGGACGGGGCGTGAACGAGGCGCTGATCCGGTTGCGGTACTCGGTGCCGAGCTCGTCCTGCAGGGCGGCTTCGAGCACCGCGGCGGTCTTGCCCGCGTTGCGGTGCAGCGCGACGAGGCCCGCCGCGGACGCGGCATGGGCGGCCAGGCCGAGCTTGCCCCGCCAGCCCCGGGTCCCGCCGCTGCGAGCCAGAAGCGCAGCCGATGCGAGCTCGAGCACCCCGGCCTGTAGCGGCAGCTCGGAGGGAACCAGCCCGAACGCGAACGACGGGACCGACGCCGGACCGCTGCGGGCGGCCGGGCGCACGGCGTTGGCGGTCGACGCGGCGGACCCCAGGCCGGCGATCAGGAAGCGGGTTTCAGGACGCATCGCGACCTCCAGGCGTTTCTGCGTAGATTCCGGTTGCCCCGGCAGCCAGAACCTACGCAGAAACGAGATGGTCACGCGAGCGGTGCCCTACCACGTGACGGCGGCGGCGGACGGCTCCCCCGTCGCCGAGACCGACGACGCGGTGCGGGTCGACCTGGCCGACGCTCCGGCCGAGCTCTGGTTCCCCCGGTCGGCGGTGGTCGCCGGCGCGCTCGACCGCCTGGCGCGCGGCACGTGGCGAGAGGGCACCGGCGAGCTGGCCGGCCACGTCGCCTTCGACCCCGAGCAGGTCGACGTCACCGTCATCGACGGCCGCCCGGGCGACGACGAGCGCGACGTCACCACCAAGCGCTTCCCGACCTGGGGCGACGCCACCGACCTGTACGAGGTGCTCGACGTCCGGCCGGAGAGCGACACCCGGTACGTCAGCGTCGCCCGCGCCGTGGCCCACCGCCCGGTGGTCGAGGCCAGCCAGATCCTCGGGCAGACGATCGTGGCGGCGAGCCGGCACGCGCCGGGCCGCCGGGTGGTGTCCGCGTCGATGGTCTTCCCGCGGGCGGCCGACGCCCGCCAGCCCTACGTCATCGACCTCGATCCGATCACCCACGGGCGGTCGTTCACCGCGCTGTCGGCGCGGGCCACGCAGGGCGAGCGGACCTGCGCGGCGGGCACGTTGCTGCTCGACGTCACCGCGGACGACGTGATCCGCCACGCCGATCCGATGCCCGACGTCCCCGGTCCCTACGAGTCCGAGCCGTTCGACATGGGCGTGACCGGGCGCGACCTGCGGATCGTGGACGCGGCCTACACCGGCGACCCGGACGCGCCGCTCGGCCCGCCGGTACTCGACACGTGGGTGCGCTTCCGCGACGTCCCCGACGACCAGGCGCTCCACGCCGGCCTGCTCGCGCAGTACACCGGCCACATGTCGATCGCCGCGTCGATGCGCCCGCACGCCGGCATCGGCCAGGAGCAGGCCCACGTCACCCTGTCGACCGGCATCAACGCGATCGCCATCTCGCTGCACGCCGACGTGCAGGCCGATCGCTGGATGCTCTACCACCACCGCTCGACGTTCGCCGGCGACGGCATGACCCACGCCGAGTGCCGCGTGTACACCGAGGAGGGAGCGCTCGTGGCCTCGTTCACCGTCGACGCCATGGTCCGCGGCTTCGCCGACCCGTCGAAGGCCGACAAGCGGGTCGGCCTGTGAGCCTGACCACTGGTCGGGGGCCGTTGGGCAACGACCGCGCCGGCCGGTTCTCGAAGGACGTGCCCGACGGCGTCGTGTACGTCGAGCCCCACGCCCGCCGCGTCCAAGGGGTGGTCGGTGGCGACACGGTGATCGACACCGAGCACGCGCTGCTCGTGCATCGCCCGGGCCAGGTGCTCACCTTCGCCTTCCCGGCCGGCGAGGTGGAGGGCCTGCCCACCGAGGCCGAGGAGGAGGCGCCGGGCTACGTGCGGGTGCCGTGGGACGCGGTCGACGCGTGGTTCGAGGAGGGACGGGAGCTCGTCCACTACCCGCCGAACCCGTACCACCGGGTCGACTGCCGGCCGACCACCCGCCGCCTGCGGGTCGAGGTGGCGGGCACGACGCTCGTCGACACCGACGACACGATCATCCTGTTCGAGACCGCGCTCGCGCCGCGGCTCTACGTCGCACCGGCACACGTGCGCATGGACCTGCTGCGGCCGAGCGACACGGTCACCTACTGCAACTACAAGGGCCACTCGACGTACTGGTCGGCGGTGATCGGCGACACCGTCGTCGACGACGTCGCGTGGAGCTACGAGGACCCGCTGCCCGAGAGCACACCGATCAGGGGCTACCTCAGCTTCGAACCGACCGTGGCCGAGGTGAGCGCCGAGCTCCCCCGCGCCTGAAGGCAATACCGGTCGGGATCCGACCGGTATCGCCTTCGAAGTGGGTCGTCAGGCGACCACGCCGATGCCGGCGGCCTCGTTGCGCTTCTTCCACTCCGAGCGCGACATGCGGGTCACGTCGACGTCCTCCGCCTTGGCCCGGGCCCGCAGCGCACCGACCGTCGCGTCCTCGCGCGCGGTGTGCTGGAACGGATCCCAGTCGAAGAACCGGCAGGCGTTCTCCCACGTGATCTTGTGGATCTCGTCGTCGGCGCAGTTCGCGTCCTGGAGCTCCTTCCAGGCGAACTCCGGGGACTCGGGCCACGTCGTGTCGGTGTGCGGGTAGTCGCACTCCCAGGCGATGTTGTCCATGCCGATGCGGTCGCGCAGCAGGAGCCCGGACGGGTCGGTGATGTAGCAGGCGAGGATGTGCTCGCGGAACACCTCCGACGGGAGCTTGCCGCCGAAGTCGTCGCCGCCGTGCAGCCACTCCTGGTTCGTGAAGTGGCGGTCGATGCGGTCGAGGTAGAAGGGGATCCAGCCGATCCCGCCCTCGGAGAGCGCGACCTTGAGGTCCGGGAACTGGCGCAGGGTCGGGCCGAAGAGCAGGTCCTGCGCGGTGATCGCGCTGATCTGGCAGGCCAGCACCATGAGGTGGTCGACCGGTGCCTCCTCGGGCCGCCGGATCACGTCGAAGCCGGCGCCGATGTGCAGCGAGAGGACCATGTTCTCGTCGCACATCGCCTGCATCATCGGGTCCCAGTAGCCGGACAGGAAGCTCGGGAAGCCCTGCACGTGCGGCGTCTCGAGGAAGCTGATCGAGCGGCAGCCCTTCTTGGCGATGCGGTGGACCTCGGCGGCCGCGAGCTCGACGTCCCACATCGGGACCAGCCCGAGCGGGATGAAGCGGCCCGGGTAGGTGCCGGCCCACTCGTCGATGGCCCAGTCGTTGTAGGCCTGCAGCGAGATCAGCGCTGCTTCCTTGTCACCGGCCTCGTGGAACGTACGGGCGTTGAAGCCGGCCATGGTCGGGAAGTTCATCGACGCGAGCACGCCGTTGGCGTCCATGTCCTTGACCCGCTGGTGCACGTCGAAGCAGCCCGGCCGCAGCTCGGAGTACGAGCCGGGGTTGAAGCCCCACTCCTCCTTGGGCCAGCCGACGGTCGCGGCCATGCCGAAGGGCGTGGACGTCGCGTTGCCCTGGAACACCCACTCGTCCACGCCGTTCTCGTTGCGGCGGACCTTGGGCACCGAGTCCTTCCACTTCTCCGGGACGTGGTTCTCGTACATGTCCGGCGGCTCGACCATGTGGTCGTCGATGCTCACCAGGATCATGTCGTCCATGCTCATCGGATCGGGCATTGCGGGCTCCTCTCAGCCGGTGTGGACCGGCAACCTCTCCCAGCCGCGGACGTGCGGGGTGTGCGCCTGCTTGGCGTGGTCCCAGTCGACGTCCCACTCGGGCCACCGCGACAGCACCTCGTCGAGCGCGACCCGGCCTTCCAGGCGGGCCAGCGCGGCCCCGAGGCAGAAGTGGATGCCGTAGCCGAAGCTGAGGTGGTGGCCATCGTTGCGGTGGATGTCGAAGCGGTCTGCGTCGGGGAACTGGCGGTCGTCACGGTTCGCTGAACCGTTGATCAGCACCATGATGCTGCCTTCGTCGAGGTGCTCGCCATGCAGGTCCACCGGGCGCGACAGCACACGGCCCTGCACCGGCGACGGTGCCTCGTAGCGCAGGATCTCCTCGATGGCCGGCGCGACGAGCGTGCGGTCCTCGACGATCTCCCGCCGCTGGTCGGGGTGCTCGGCGAGCAGCTTGCCGGTCCAGCCGATCAGCCGGGTCGACGTCTCGTTGCCGGCGCCGGCGATCAGCATCACGTAGGTGAGGATCTCCTCGCGGGTGAGCGTGCGGCGGGTGCCGGTCTCGTCGGTGAACTCCGCGTTGAGCATCTCGGTCATCAGGTCGTCGGAGGGATGCTCCTTGCGCCAGTCGACGTACTCGCCGAACTCGTCGCCTCGGAAGGCGGTGTTGCGGGGGACGAAGCTGCCGTCCTCGGGCATCGCCAGGCCCTCGTCGAGCCGGTCGCGCAGCGCCTCCTGGTCGGTCTCGGGGATGCCGAGGAGCATGCCGATGGTCCGCATGGGCATCTCGGCGCCGAGGTCGGTCACGAAGTCGAAGCCGCCCTCGCCGACGTGCGGGTCGAGGCAGCGCGCGCAGAAGGCCCGGACCTGGTCCTCGATGGCCTGCATGCGCTTCGGCGTGAAGACCCGCGACAGCAGCCCTCGGTGGACGTCGTGGACCGGCGGATCCTCCATGAGGATGATCCCGGGCGGGAGCTCGAGGTTCGCCAGGATCGCGTCGAGCGTCGAGCCCTTCCCCGACAGGTAGGTCTCCCAGTCCTTCAGCGCGCCCTCGACGTCATCGAAGCGGCTCAGCGCCCAGAAGCCGTACTTGTCGTTGCGGTACAGCGGGACCTCGTCCCGCATGCGCCGCCAGAGCGGGTGCGGGTCCTTGTCGATCTCGATGTCGAACGGGTCGTAGTAGAGGTCGTCGCTCACAGCAGTCATGACATTGCGACCTGCTCCGCAGGTCGGCCTTCGGCATCGGGTTCTGACATCGTGCTCGCTCCGCTGGCGCTCCGCAGCGACCCCACGGTACGCCGTGGCAACCTGGCGCCGTCATGACGATCCCCGCAACCCTCGCGTCGGCCGCCGAGCGCTTCGGTGCCCGCCGGGCGGTCACCGACGGCCAGACCACGCTGACCTACGCCGAGCTGCGCGACGAGGCCCGGACCTTCGGTGCGGCGCTGGTCGAGGCGGGGGTCGAGCCCGGTGACCGGGTGTCGATCTGGGCGCCGAACGGGGTCCGCTGGATCGTGGCGCTGCTCGGGCTGTCGTCGGCGGGCGCCACGCTCGTGCCGGTCAACACCCGGTTCAAGGGAGCAGAGGCGGCCGTCGTGCTCGGCCGCAGCGGGGCCAAGGTGCTCGTGACCGTCACCGACTTCCTCGGCGCCGACTACGTGGCGATGCTGCGCGAGGCCGGCGACGAGCTCCCCGCCCTCGAGACGATCGTCGTCGCCGACGGGCCCACCAGAGACGGCACGGTCGCGTGGGACGCGTTCGTCGCGACCGCGACGCCGGCCTCGCTCGCCGAGGTCGACCGGCGCGCCGCCGCGGTGACCGACGGGGACCCGTCCGACATCCTCTTCACCTCCGGCACGACCGGCATCCCGAAGGGCGTCGTGCAGACCCACGCGGGCACGCTCGGCGTCGCGCAGGACTGGGCGGCGATGACCGGGCTCGGCCCGGACGACCGCTACCTGATGATCAACCCTTACTTCCACATGTTCGGGCTGAAGGCCGGCATCCTCGCGTCGGTCACCGCGGGAGCGACGATGCTGCCGGTGCGCACCTTCGACGTCGACGAGGTGCTCGCCCGCGTCGGTGCCGAGCAGGTGACCGTGCTGCCCGGGCCGCCGACCCTGTACCAGTCGATCCTCGAAGGGGCGAAGGACCGCGACCTGTCGAGCCTGCGGGTCGCGGTGACCGGTGCGGCCGACATCCCCGTCGAGCTCATGCGCCGCGTGATCGACGAGCTGCCCTTCGAGATGGTCATCTCCGGGTACGGCCTGACCGAGGGCGGCACCGCGACGGCCACCGAGCCCGGCGACGACCCCGAGGTGGTGGCGACCACCGTCGGCGTGCCTCGTCCGGGGTTCGAGCTGCGGCTGGTCGACGGCGCCGGAGCGGACGTGCCCACCGGTGAGGCCGGTGAGATCCTCCTGCGCAGCCCGACGCTGATGTCGCACTACCTCGACGACCCCGAGGCGACGGCGGAGGCGATGTCGGCGGACCGCTGGCTGCGCACCGGCGACATCGGCACCCTCGACGAGGCCGGTCGGCTGCGCATCGTCGGCCGGGCGAAGGACATGTTCATCGTCGGCGGGTTCAACGCGTACCCGGCCGAGATCGAGAACGCGCTGTGCCGCCACCCCGGCATCGCGCAGGCCGCGGTGATCGGCGTGCCGGACGAGCGACTCGGCGAGGTCGGGGCCGCGTTCGTCGTGCTCGCGCCGGGCGCGTCGCTCACGCCCGACGAGGTGATCGCGTGGTCGCGCGAGCAGATGGCGAACTACAAGGTGCCGCGCCGGGTCGAGGTGATCGACGCGCTGCCGCTCAGCGCGACCGGCAAGGTCGAGAAGCTGCTCCTCCGGGACCGACTGTGACGGTGGATCGGGGGTGGGGGCTGCGGACGGTGCCGCCCGAGCTGGTCGAGCGGTACCTCGCCGAGGGCTGGTGGACCGACGAGACGCTCGGCTCGATCGTGGCCGGCTCGGTCGGCCAGCGGGCCGACGCGGAGCTCGTGATCCACTCGAAGGTGCGTCCGTGGCGCGGCACCTTCGGGGAGGTCGACCGGGCCGCCCGCGCCTTCGCGGCCGGGCTGCAGGCCGAGGGCGTAGGCCCCGGCGACGTCGTGCTGTTCCAGCTGCCGAACTGGGCCGAGGCCGCGATCACGTTCTGGGGCACCGCGCAGCTCGGCGCGGTGATCGTCCCGGTCGTGCACTTCTACGGCCCGAAGGAGGTCGGCTACGTGCTCGACGTGGTCCGGCCGAAGGCGGTCGTGACCGCGGCCCGGTTCGGCGCCACCGACTTCCTCGCCAACTACCGCGAGATGCTCGCCGGCCATCCCGACACGGCGTGGTTCGTGGTCGCCGACGAGGGCGAGGCGCTGCCGGCTCGGGCGCGCCCCTTCCGCGAGCTGCTCGACGCCGAGCCGATCACGGGTGCGGTGGACACCGATCCGGCCGGTCCCGCGGTGATCGGCTTCACGTCGGGCACGACGCGCGACCCCAAGGGCGTGATCCACTCGCACCGCACGCTCGGCTTCGAGACCCGCCAGCTCGGCGCGATGTCCGGGGCCGAGGGTCCGCCCACGCTGACCGGTGCGCCGGTCGGCCACTTCATCGGCATGCTCAACGCGCTGCTCATCCCGCTGCTCAAGGACCAGCCGATCCACCTCATCGACGTGTGGGATCCGGCCGAGGTGCTGCGGGTCATGCGCCAGGAGGGCATCGGCATGGGCGGCGGCGCGCCGTACTTCTTCACCAGCCTGCTCGACCACCCGGACTTCACCGACGAGCACCTCGCGGCCATGCCGATCGCCGGGATGGGCGGCTCGTCGATCCCGGTCGCGGTGACGAGCCGGCTCAGCGGGCTCGGCATCAAGGTGTACCGCTCGTACGGCAGCACCGAGCACCCCTCCATCACCGGCTGTTCGGTCGTCGACCCCGAGGAGAAGCGGCTGTCGACCGACGGCAAGGTGCTGCCCGCGGTCGAGATGCGGCTCGACGACGACGGCGAGATCTCGAGCCGGGGACCCGACCTCTTCCTCGGCTACACCGACCCCGACCTCACCGCCCGGGTCTTCGACGACGACGGCTGGTACCGCACCGGCGACGTCGGCATGCTCGACGACGACGGCTACCTGACGATCACCGATCGCATCTCCGACATCATCATCCGGGGCGGCGAGAACATCAGTGCCCAGGAGGTCGAAGAGCAGCTGCTCGGCCTGCCCGACGTCGCGGAGGTCGCGGTGGTCTCCGCACCCGACGACCGCTTCGGCGAGCACGCGGCGGCGATCGTCCGCACGGTCTCGGGCCGCCCGGCCCCGTCGATCGAGCAGGTGCGGGCCCACCTCGCGGAGGTGGGTCTGGCGAAGCAGAAGTGGCCCGAGGAGATCCACACCGTGGCCGACCTCCCCCGCACCGCTTCGGGCAAGGTGCAGAAGTTCAAGCTCCGCCAACAGCTCCGGGCCGGCCGGCTCGACCACGAGACCTGATGTCGCCGGCCGAGCAGGAGCTCGCCGGACGCGTCGTCCTCGTGACCGGTGCGGCGCGAGGCCAGGGCCGGGCCATCGCCGAGCGGCTGGTCGGCGCGGGCGCATCGGTCATCGCAGGTGACGTGCTCGACGCGGTCGACGACCTTGCGGTCGAGCTGGGCGACCGGGTGCACGCCGCGCACCTGGACGTCACGGACGAGTCGTCGTGGGAGCGGTTCGTCGCGGCCGGGATCGAGCGGTTCGGCGGCATCGACGCGCTCGTCAACAACGCCGGGATCCTCCGCCGCGTGCCGATCGAGCGGGAGACCGCAGCGGAGCTCGAACGGGTGTGGCGGGTCAACACGCTCGGGCCGTTCCTCGGGATGCAGGCGGTCCTCCCCCACCTGCGCGCCCGGGGCGGCGGCACGATCGTCAACACGACGTCGACCGCGTCGCTCGGCACCCACCCGGGCTTCGGCGCCTACAGCGCGTCGAAGGCGGCGCTGCGGTCACTGACGAAGGTGGCCGCGCTCGAGCTGGCCGCCGAGGGCGTCCGGGTGAACGCAGTCGTGCCCGGTCCGGTGCTCACGCCGATGGTGGTGGGCGACGACGATCCGATCGCGGCTGAGCGCCTCGCGGCGACGCCGCTCGGTCGGGCCGGGCTGCCAGCCGACATCGCAGAGCTCGTGCTGTTCCTCGTGTCCGACCGGTCGTCGTTCATGACCGGCGCCGAGCTGGTGATCGACGGCGGGCAGACGTTGGGTCCGGCGCTCAGGCGCCCCGACGTCAGAGGCTCGTGAAGAAGGAGCGGACGTCCTCGACGTAGGCGTCGGGTGCCTCCATCGCCGCGAAGTGGCCGCCCTTCGGCGGGTTCGACCAGCGGACCACGTCGAACGCGGCCTCGGTCCACGAGCGGGGCGGGTAGAAGGTCTCGCCCGGGAACATCGCGATCGCGGTCGGCACCTCGATGCGCCGCTCCGGCACCGCCGCCCGGCGGGCCTGGCGCATCTCCCAGTAGATGCGCAACGACGACGTGGCGCTGCCGGTCACCCAGTAGGCGGTGATGTTGTCGAGCAGCCGGTCGTAGGTGAACGCGGTGGCGATGTCACCGTCGCTCCACTCCCGGAACTTCTCGGCGATCCATCCGGCGAGACCGGCCGGCGAGTCCTCGAGCGCGTAGCCGAGCGACTGCGGGCGGGTGCCCTGGATCTCCTGGTAGCCGACGCCGGTGCGCTGCCACTGCTTGACCGCCTCGAGCGCGCGCCCTTCCTCCTCGGTGACCTCCGCCCCGTCGACCGGGGTCGTCGCCGTGACCATGTTCAGGTGGAGGCCGGCGATCCGCTCCGGGTGCAGATCGGCGACGTTGGCCGAGATCAACGAGCCCCAGTCCCCGCCCTGGAGCCCGTAGCGGTCGTAGCCGAGCTCGGCCATGACCTGCGCGAACGCAGCCGCGATCCTCCGGGGGTGCCAGCCCCGCTCGCTGGTCGGGCCGGAGAACGTGAACCCCGGGAGCGACGGCGTGACGACGTGGAAGTCCTCGGTGAGCGGCTCGATGACGTCGAGGAACTCGAGGATCGAGCCGGGCCACCCGTGGCTGATCAGCAGCGGGAGCGCGTCGGGGTTCGACGACCGCGCGTGCAGCACGTGGATGCGCTGGCCGTCGACCTCGGTGACCAGTTGCTGGTACGCGTTGAGACGGGCCTCGGTCAGCCGCCAGTCGTAGCCGTCGCGCCAGTGGTCGAGCAGGCCGGCGAGGTAGTCACGATCGGTGCCCTGCTCCCAGCCGATGCCGTCGATCTGGTTCGGGAGGCGGGTGCGGGCGAGGCGGGTGCGCAGGTCGTCGAGGACCGCGTCCGGCACGTCGATCAGGTACGGCTCCACGAGCCCAGGATGCCCGGGTGGAGGGGTGCCGTGCCCATGCCTGCTCCGGTGCGCAGCCCTTCGAGCATCTCCTCGATGGCCTGACGGCCCGAGTGGACCGGCCGCCAACCGAGCTCCCGGGCCGCCCGGGAGGTGTCGAGCAGCGGCAGGCGCATGAACAGGTCGTAGAGGCTGGGCTCGGCGGGCACGATCCGCGAGTGCCAGCCGGCTGCGATGGCGGCGCGCACCGCGCGGCGAGGCACCGCCATCGGACGCGCGTCGAACAGGTCGGCCAGCGCCGGTCCGTCGAGCACCGGGTCGGCCGCGATGTTGAACGGTCCACGCGCGTCGCCGGTGATGGCGAGACGGTACGCCTCGGCCGCGTCCGCGCTGTGCAACGCCTGGAACCGGAGCCCCTTCGGGTACGGCAGCACGGGAAGGCGCTTGTTCCCGATGAAGCGGGCGGGCACGAACGGGCCGGCGAAGATGCGCCGCTGCTCGCTCGCGGTCGCCCGGCGGAAGATGAAGCCCGGCCGCATCCGCACGACCCGGACGTCGCGGTGCTCGGTCTCGAACGCATCGAGCATCCGCTCCACGTACGCCTTCTCCCGCCCGTACCCGGCGGTCGGCGTGCTGTGCGTGGGCCACGACTCGTCGACCGGGTGGTCGTCGTCGGGGCCGGGCGAGTAGGCGCCGACCGAGGACGCGTGGACCAGCACCGGCACTCGCGCCTCGGCGACCGCCCGGAAGGTGCGATCGCTGCCGACGACGTTGACCCGCCAGGTCTCGGCCGGCTGATGCGTCGGTTGGAACGCCCACGCGAGGTGCACGACCGCGTCGGCGCCACGGACGTGAGCGACGAGGTCGTCGGTCGTGAGGTCCGCCGCGACGAACTCGGTCTTGGCGGGGTGCCAGTCATCGGGCGTGCGCCGGGCGACGCCGACGATGCTGTCGACCCCGGCGTCGGCCGCGAGCGCCTCGACCACCGCGGTCCCCACGTTGCCGGTCGCACCGGTCACGACGACGCGCATGTGATCGCGCTTCCCGGTGGTCGCGTTGCCAAACGGCGGGTAGGTGCGCCCCGCGGAACCGACCACAGGAGACAGACCCGATGGCACCTGACCAGCCCGAGCGCAGCCAGGACGGCGAGATCGAAGAGCCGCCGAACAGCACGGTCGACGACTGGTTCGGCCAGAACGTCGCCCGCGACCAGGACGTCGCCGACAAGGCGGTCGAGGAGGCCGGCGGCGACATCGAGGAGGCCGAGGAGCGCTTCGAGCAGGAGGCGCACGGCAAGGAGCGCTACGACGAGGGCCACGACCGACCGGACGGTGGGACGTGACCGCCCTCGTGGCGGTCATCGCCGCGCTGATCGCCATCGCGA
>JAFBAD010000145.1 GCA_019247975.1 Acidimicrobiia bacterium | reverse complement strand
GCGATCAGGTCTACAAGGACAACGTCGCCTATCAGGACCTGTTCGGCGGTGAGGCGATGCTCACGCTCATCACCATGGACAAGGGCCACACGGTCGAGGAGCTGCTCGAGTCGAAGAACCGCCACGCGATCGACGGGGCCGTCAAGGAGCTGCGCGACAGCAAGAAGCTCCTCGGCGTGGTCGGTCCGACCACCGTCCTCGACTTCAGCGCCAAGCTCGTGCAGGGCACCACCGGCAACCCGTTGCAGGCGCCGGCCGCGCTCGCGGTCAACAGCGCGATCGCGCGCGCACCGAAGGCGGACAAGGCGGCGCGGGAGAAGGACTTCCAGACCACCGCCGCCAAGCTCCTCGCCATCCCTGCGGACAAGCAGAACTACGACAACCCGGCGTGGGTGAAGTTCCTCCTGTACGACAACCAGGGGAACATCCGGAAGCCGCTGCGGTCGTTCTTCCCGGACAAGCGGCACGCGCAGATCGTCACCCGGCTCGAGGGCAACCAGGACATCGAGACGGAGGGCACCAACTCGGACTTCGTGGTCTCGACGATGCACGGCCTGAAGCTCGAGCACGCGAGCGTGCTCACCACCGGCGCGGCCGTGCTGCTGAAGAGCATCAACGACTACCTGCGGGGCGGGATGTTGGCCCTGGGCGCGATCGCGATCGCCATCATGGTCGTGATCCTCCTGGTGCTCTTCGATGTGCGCTGGCGGTTGCTCCCGCTCGGCGTGATCCTCATCGGCGTCATCTGGGCGTTCGGCCTCGCGGGCTACCTCGGCATCCCGCTGACGCTGGTGACCATCGCCGGGCTCCCGGTCATGCTCGGCGTGGGCATCGACTACGCGATCCAGATGCACGCGCGCGTCGAGGAGGAGGTGGTGATCGACCGCGAGGCGCACCCGATCCAGGAGACCGCCCGCAACCTCGGTCCGGCGCTGCTCGTCGTCACCTTCGACGCGATCTTCGCCTTCGCCGCGCTGCACTTCGCCAAGGTGCCGATGATCCGGGAGTTCGGCCTGCTGCTCGCAGTGGGCATCGCGGTGATCTGCCTCTGCAGCATCATCGCCCCGCTCTCGGTGCTCGGCATCCGCGAGTACAAGTCGCCGACGAAGGGTCGGGACTTCCGCGAGGGCCGGCTCGGCCGGATGGTCGTGAAGATGGGCAGCATCCCTGCCTCGGCCGCGCCCGGGCTGGCCGTCGCCAGCGTCCTGATCTTCGCCGGCGGGCTGCTCGTCGAGGGACGGCTGGTCCTGCAGACCGATCCGATCCAATGGGCCAACCCCCACTCGCAGGTGATCAAGGACCTGCACCGGCTCGAGGACGAGACCGGATCGTCGAGCGAGCTCGGCATCTTCGTGCAGTCGAAGGGCGTCTTCACCGACGACGTCGCGAAGTGGGTCGACCACTTCAGCCGGGAGCAGCTGACCGCGCACCCGTCGGTGCTCCTCACCGATTCGAGCATCGTGACGACGGTCAGCTACCTCACCGACGTCCCGGGAACCACGCCGCTGCCACCCACCGGCGACATCGTGAAGAAGGCCTACGAGGTCGCCCCGCCGGACATCAAGCGGTCGGTGATCGGCGACCACGGCAACGCGCTCAACATCATCTTCCGCACCGGCCCGGCCTCGCTCGAGGAGCGGGCGAAGGTGGTCAACGAGATGCGCGACACCATCTCGCCACCGACCGCCGTGACCGCCACGCCGTCGGGTCTCGCGGTGGTCGGCGTCGGCCTGCTGGAGAACCTCGAGGCCAACCGGATCCTGCTGACCTACCTGGCGATCGGCTTCGTGTTCCTCTTCCTCGCGGCGCGGCTGCGCTCGGTCGTGCGATCGCTCCTGTCGCTCGTCCCCGTCCTGATCGCGGTAGGGACCGCCTCGCTGGTCGCCTTCGCGCTCAGCCTGAAGCTCAGCCCGATGACCGCGGTCGGCGGCCCGCTCGTGGTCGCCGCGTGCACCGAGTTCACCTCACTGATCCTGCTGCGCTTCGTCGAGGAGCGGAACCGCGGGCTCATGCCGAGGGAGGCGATCGACGTCGCTGCTTCCCGGACGGGCCGCGCCTTCATCGTGTCCGGGCTCACCGCCATCTCGGGTGTCGCGGTTATCGCCTTCTCGTCGCTGCCGCTGCTGCGGGACTTCGGCATCGTCGTGGCGATGAACGTGGCCGTCGCGCTGCTGAGCGCGCTCGTCATCCTGCCGCCGCTGCTCGTGTGGGCCGACGAGCGCAACTGGGTGTCGAAGGGCCTCGTGAAGCCCGAGCACCTCGTGCCGCGCGGCGGGACGGAGCCGACGCTCGCGGACTAGCGCGGGATCAGCTGCGCGACGAGGGGCAGGACGCGGAAGCCGATCTGCTCGGTCAGCGCGATCTGGGTCGACGTGCGCACGATGCCGTTCACCTCGAGCACGCGGTTGATGACGTTCTGCAGGTGCTCGTTCGTCCGAGCCACGATCCGGCAGTGGAGGTCACCCGGACCGGTGGTGGAGTGGGCCTCGATCACCTCGGGGATGTCGGCGAGGTGGTCGACGACGTCGGAGAGCCGGCCCTGCGCGATCTCGAGGGTGACGAAGGCGAGCACCTCGTAGCCGAGCGTCTCGAGGTGGAGGTCCGGGTCGAACCCGGTGATGACCCCGCGCGCCTGCAGCTTGTCCAGGCGCGCTTGTATCGTTCCCCGCGCCACGCCGAGCTGCCGGGCGAGCTCCATCACCCCGGCCCGCGGCGTCTCGGCCAGGCCCGTGATCAGCCTGGCGTCCAGCTCATCGATCCCGGTGGGCAACATGAGCAGAACGTACAGCGAATCGGGCGCTGATCTCTACAGATCGTTCGGAGTTCTCGGAAACTGTTGACCGAATTGGCCAGCAGATCGTCTACTGGCTGGTATGACGGTCGTCACGGACACAGCGCTCGAGACCTTCCGAGCCCGGGCCGACGCCCTCGTGGCCGGCCACCCGGTGGTCACCGACAACGCCTACACCCGCTGGTTCGCCCGGGGGGTGGCCACCCGGGAGGAGGTCCGTCACCTCGCCGTGCAGTTCTCGGTGTTCAGCCACCTCTTCATCGAGGCGCAGCTGCGCAAGGTGATCAACGCCTCCTCGCTCGACGCCTACCGGTCAGGCAAGGAGATCCTGTTGAACGAGCTCGGCGTCGTCTTCCGCGCCGACCACGGCCACAGCACCGTCGACGGCGGGCGCTTCCGCTTCGGCGCCGCGCACTTCGAGTGGCTGCTGCGCTTCGGTGGGCCCCTCGGCCTCGGCTTCGACGATCTCGGCAAGCGGAAGTACGGCACGCCGTCGACCCTCCACTTCTGCGACGAGCTGCTGCGGGTGTACGGCTCGGAGGACCCGTCGATCGCGGAGGGGGCGAGCTACGCGGTCGAGCACTGGGCGGCGGCCGGGTTCTGGAAGGAGCTGATCGCCGGGCTCCAGGCCTTCAAGGCCCGCGAGTGCCCCGACCTGCCGCTCGCCTTCTGGACCTGGCACGACGAGGTCGAGGACGACCACGCTGCCCACACCGCCGACGAGCTGGCCGACGCGTTCGACGTGCCCGGCTTCGACGGCGAGCGGTTCCTCCGCGGAGCCGAGGAGATGCTCGACGGGGTGCAGGTGTTCTGGGACGGTCTCGAACGCGACCGCCCTCGCAGAGGGAGCTGACCGATGACGCTGCTGCACGATCCGGACCTCACCGTCGCACCACCGCGGCTGACCGGCATCGATCACCTCGAGTGGTGGGTGGGCAACGCCCGCACGTTCGCCGGCTTCCTCTGCTCGGCGTTCGGCTTCGCACCGGTTGCCTACGCCGGACCCGAGACCGGCCGCACCGATCGCGTGTCCTACCTGCTGCAGCAGGGCTCTGTGCGGTTCATGGTCAGCGGCGCGCTGCACCCGGACTCGCCCATCGCCGACCACGTCCGCCGCCACGGCGACGGGATCCGCGACATCGCGTTCCTGGTCGACGACGTCGACGCGTCCTACGAGGCCGCGCTCCAGCGGGGCGGGACCGGCCTGCGACCGCCGGCACACGACACCGACGACCACGGCACCATCCGCCACGCTGCGATCGCCACGTACGGCGACACCGTGCACACGTTGCTCGACCGCAGCCGTTACGACGGCCCGTTTGCTCCACAGTTCGAGACCACGGATCTCACCGCGCCGGTCGGTCCGGCGGTCGGGATCGCGGCACTCGACCACGTGGTCGGCAACGTGGAGCTCGGCGCCCTCGACCGGTGGGTGCACTTCTACGAGCAGGTCTTCGGCTTCGGCCAGATGGTGCACTTCGACGATGCCCAGATCTCGACCGAGTACTCGGCGCTGATGTCGACGGTCGTGTGGAGCCAAGGCGTGTCGGTCGACGAGACGGCCATCGTGATGCCGCTCAACGAGCCGGCCGAGGGGCGCAAGAAGAGCCAGATCGAGGAGTACCTCGACTTCTACGGGGCCCCCGGGGTGCAGCACATCGCGCTGCGCACCGACGACATCGTCACGGCGGTCCGGGCGCTGCGGGCGCGCGGCGTGCGCTTCATGGATGTGCCCGACACGTACTACGCCGAGGCGCGGGAGCGGATGGCCGGCGTCGAGCTGCCGTGGGACGCGCTCGAGGAGCTCTCGATCCTCGTGGACCGCGACCACGGCGGTCACCTGCTCCAGATCTTCACCGAGACGGTGACCGACCGGCCGACCGTGTTCTTCGAGATCATCGAGCGGGAGGGTGCGACCGGCTTCGGCGAGGGCAACTTCAAGGCGCTGTTCGAGGCGATCGAGCGCCAGCAGGCCCGGCGGGGCAACCTGTAGCCGTGACGACTGACGGCATCCCGCAGTGGATCCGCGGGGTGGCCAGCCGTCAGGCCCACACGAACCTGCCGCCGGGCACGGTCGAGGAGGAGCACAGCCGCAGCGGCTTCTACGGGCCGGCGTCGCACCTCTACCGGCTGCACCCGCCCACGGACTGGACCTCGGTCCAGGGTCCCGGCGTGCACCACGCCTACGACACCAACCGCCTGGCGAGCGACGAGCGCAACGTCGACGACGACCTCTGGCCGCTGCTGCTGCTCGGCAACGAGGACGTGTCGATCGGGGTGCAGCGCTACGTCCGGGGTCGACCCGAGTTCCTGCGTGACGCCGACGGCGACGAGCTCTTCTTCGTCCACGAGGGCGACGGGCTGCTGCGCACCGAGTACGGGCCGCTGACCTACCGGGTCGGCGACTACCTCGTCGTCCCGCGCGGCACGACCTACCGGTTCGAGATCGCGTCGCCGACCGTCCTGCTCGCGATCGAGGCGCACGGCTCGAGGTTCACGCTGCCCGAGCGCGGCCTGCTCGGCCGGCACGCGCTGTTCGACCCCGCGGTCATCGAGGTGCCCGAGGCGGAGGCGGTCGAGGAGTCCGGTGACTTCACCGTCGTCGTCAAGCGCAACGGGTACGGCACCGACGTGCACTACTCGTTCCACCCGTGCGACGT
The DNA here is from genome assembly GCA_019247975.1 of Acidimicrobiia bacterium. Classification (GTDB taxonomy): domain Bacteria; phylum Actinomycetota; class Acidimicrobiia; order Acidimicrobiales; family Iamiaceae; genus JAFBAD01. The sequence goes on along the minus strand of JAFBAD010000145.1, from coordinate 817 downwards.
CATCGGTTGGAAGGGCGACGTCGCGCCGATGCGGCTGAACGTGGCCGACATCCGGCCGGTGACCTCGCCTCGCTACCACCTGCCACCGTCGGCCCACACCACCTGGACGTCCGACGGGTTCGTCGTGTGCACGTTCACACCGCGCCCGATGGAGGAGGACCCCGACGCGCTGCGGCTGCCCTTCTTCCACCGCAACGTCGACTACGACGAGGTGATCTTCTACCACCGGGGTGAGTTCTTCTCGCGGGCCGGCATCGGCGAGGGGATGGTGACGTTTCACCCCTTCGGCCTGCACCACGGTCCCCAACCGGGAGCGCGTGCACGAGACGCCGCTGCGGCGGCCGCGGCGAGCGGCAACGGGGGCGCCCGCCGCATGGCGAACGAGTACGCGGTGATGATCGACGCGCGCCGCCCGCTGACCCCCGGCCCCGAGGCCGCGCGCATCGAGGTCGAGGGCTACGTCGAGAGCTGGACGCCGGAACCGGCCACGCCGTAGTGCACCTCGCCCGATACGTCGACGGCGACGGCTCCGTGTGGGCCGGCGTCGTCGGACCCGACGACCAGCTCACGCCGTTCGCGCGCGGCGACGCGTCGGCGGCCGGCGCGCAGAGCGAGCTCATCGAGGCGGCGATGAGCCGGCGTGCGCCCGAGGCAATCGGGCCGCCGGTGGCGCGCCCGTCGGTGCGGCTGCTCGCGCCGATCGGCGTGCCGCCCTCGATCCGGGACTTCTACGCCTTCGAGGACCACGTCGCCACCGCTCGGCGGGCCCGGGGCCTCGAGGTCGACCCGGACTGGTACGAGCTGCCGATCTTCTACT
>JAFBAD010000091.1 GCA_019247975.1 Acidimicrobiia bacterium | reverse complement strand
CGACGGCCCGGAGCCGGGCGACGGTCTCCAGCAGGTGCTCGTCGTCCTCGCAGACGACCTCGACCAGGACGTCGAACGACCCGGCGGTGACGACGACGTAGTCGACCTCGTCGAAGGCGCAGAGCTTCTCGGCCACGGTCTGGATGTCGCCGTCGACCGTGATGCCGATCATCGCCTGGCGCTTGAAGCCGATCGTCAGCGGGTCGGTCACCGCGACGATCTGCATGACCCCGAGCTCCAGCAGTCGGCTGACCCGCTGGCGCACGGCGGCCTCGGACAGGCCGACGGCCTTGCCGATCGCCGCGTAGGAGCGGCGGCCGTCCTCCTGGAGGATCTCGATGATCGCCTTCGAGGTCTCGTCGAGCACCACCCGGTCGGTGCGGCCCTCGGACCTGCGCTCAGCCACGTCCTCATCCTCCCACGGATCCGTCGTGCTGCCCTCTCTTGTCGACGGATTCCGATGGATGTGGACCCCAGACCAGCGGGAAAGGACGAAGAAGTACGCTGCCGACGACTGCGACGGAGGAGCCCATGAGCACAGCCGCCACCCTCGAGAACTTCATCGCCGGCGAGCGCCGCGGCCCCACGGACGGGCGCACGTCCGAGCTGGTCGACCCGAGCACCGAGGAGGTCTTCGCGCAAGCGCCGGTCTCGTCGGCCGCCGACGTCGACGCCGCCTGCCAGGCCGCGGCCCAGGCGTTCGAGTCGTGGCGCGACGCCACGCCCTCGGAGCGCTCCCTCGCGCTGTTCCGGATCGCGGATGCGATCGAGGCGCACGCCGACGAGCTGCTCGACGCCGAGGTGCAGAACACCGGCAAGCCGCGGCAGCTGACGGCCGAGGAGGAGATCCCTCCGATGGTCGACCAGATCCGCTTCTTCGCGGGCGCGGCGCGGTGCCTCGAGGGCCGCTCGGCCGGCGAGTACATGGCCGGCCACACCTCCTACATCCGGCGCGAGCCGATCGGCGTCTGCGCGCAGGTGACGCCGTGGAACTACCCGATGATGATGGCGGTCTGGAAGTTCGCGCCTGCGCTCGCGGCCGGCAACACCGTCGTGCTCAAGCCGTCGGACACCACTCCGGCCAGCACGCTGCTGATGGCCGAGATCGCAGCCGAGTTCCTCCCGCCCGGCGTGTTCAACGTCGTGTGCGGCGACCGCGACACGGGACGCGCGCTCGTCGAGCACCCGATCCCGCAGATGGTGTCGGTGACCGGGTCGATCCGGGCCGGTCGCGAGGTCATGGCCGCGGCGTCGGCTGACCTCAAGAACGTGCACCTCGAGCTGGGCGGCAAGGCCCCGGTCGTCGTGTTCGACGATGCGGACGTCGAACAGGCCGCCGAGGCGATCGGCACCGCGGGCTGGTTCAACGCCGGCCAGGACTGCACCGCCGCGAGCCGCGTGCTCGCCGGCCCGGGCATCCACGACGACTTCGTCAACGCGCTCACCGCGCAGGCCAAGGGCACCGTCACCGGTCCACCCTCGAACGAGGACGCGCTCTACGGCCCGCTCAACAACGGGAACCAGATGGAGCGGGTGGCCGGCTTCGTCGATCGCCTGCCCGGCCACGCCGAGGTGACGAACGGCGGGTCACGGCTCGACGGCAAGGGCTACTTCTACGCACCGACCGTCGTGGCGGGCCTCCGGCAGGACGACGAGATCGTGCAGCAGGAGGTGTTCGGTCCGGTCATCAGCGTGCAGCGCTTCACCGACGAGGACGAAGCGGTCGCCTGGGCCAACGGCGTGGAGTACGGCCTCGCGTCGAGCGTGTTCACCAGGGATCACGGCCGGGCGATGCGGATGGCGAAGCGGCTCGACTTCGGGTGCGTGTGGATCAACACGCACATCCCGATCGTCGCCGAGATGCCCCACGGCGGGTTCAAGCACTCGGGCACCGGCAAGGACCTCTCGATGTACGGCCTCGAGGACTACACGCGCATCAAGCACGTGATGTCCGCAATCGACGTCTGACACGGGCTTCGCGGGAAGAGACGGCATGCGCATCCTCGTGGTCGGATCAGGCGGCGTCGGTTCTGCGTTCGCGCGCATCGCGGCGCGGCGCGACTTCTACGAGCACGTCGTGATGGCCGACTACGACCTCGGCCGGGCCGAGGCTGCCGCTGCAGGCTGCGGCGAGCGCTTCTCCGCGGCGCGGATCGACGCGTCCGACGAGCGTTCGATCCAGGAGCTGCTCGAGTCCGAGCGGTGCGACGTCGTGCTGAACGCCGCTGATCCGCGCTTCGTGATGCCGCAGTTCCGGGCCGCGCTGGCTGCCGGAGCCACCTACCTCGACATGGCGATGTCCCTGTCGCGGCCGCACCCAGAGCGTCCGTACGAGGAGCCGGGCGTGAAGCTCGGCGACGAGCAGTTCGCGCTGGCCGAGCGTTGGGAGGCCGAAGGGCAGCTCGCCCTCGTCGGCATCGGCGTCGAGCCGGGCCTCTCCGACGTGTTCGCCCGGTACGCGGCGGACCACCTCTTCTCGCAGATCGACGAGGTGGGCGTCCGCGACGGGGCCGACCTGACCGTCGAGGGCTACGAGTTCGCCCCGTCGTTCTCCATCTGGACGACGATCGAGGAGTGCCTCAACCCGCCGGTGATCTGGGAGGAGGGCCGGGGCTGGTTCACGACCGAGCCCTTCAGCGAGCCGGAGACCTTCGACTTCCCCGAGGGCATCGGCCCGGTGGAGTGCGTGAACGTCGAGCACGAAGAGGTGCTGCTGGTCCCCCGCTGGGTCGACGCCAAGCGGGTCACGTTCAAGTACGGCCTCGGCGAGGAGTTCATCGACGTGCTGCGCACGCTGCACAAGCTCGGCCTGGATCGGGTCGAGAAGGTGCGGGCCGGCGGCGTGGAGGTCTCACCCCGTGACGTGGTGGCCGCGTGCCTGCCCGACCCGGCGACCCTCGGTGACCGCATGAAGGGCAGGACCTGCGCCGGCACCTGGGTGACCGGCACCGGCGTCGACGGCCGGCCACGCGAGGTGTACCTCTTCCACGTCGTCGACAACGAGTGGTCGATGGCCGAGTACGGGTCGCAGGCGGTCGTGTGGCAGACCGCGGTCAACCCGGTGGTCGCGATGGAGCTGCTGGCGACCGGCGCGTGGTCGGGGCACGGCGTGCTCGGGCCTGAAGCCCTCCCGCCCGATCCGTTCCTCGAGCTGCTGACCGACTACGGCTCGCCGTGGGGGATGCGCGAGTCCTAAGCGGCGGCCTCGCGCCGGAAGGTGCGGAACGATCCGAGCGCGATGAGCGCC
>JAFBAD010000022.1 GCA_019247975.1 Acidimicrobiia bacterium | reverse complement strand
CCCCGCCACCCCCGCCGCTGCCGGCCGGCGTGCTCGCGGTGGTCGTCGAGCTGTCGCCCGTGGACACGTCGTCCTTCGAGCGGGTGCAGGCTGCGCACACCGCCAGGATCGCCACGACCGCCAGCGCCACGTATCGGTACGTCTTCGTCACGGCGTGCAACATAGTCCTGACGGACCGTCAGATGGTGACGGGCGTCACCGCAAGCGCCACTCCGGACGCTTGCCGGACTGGAAGCGCCGCTGACCCTCGGCGAACGCCTCGGCGTCCGAACCGATCCGGGTGAAGAGGTTGGCGAGCTCGATCGCCTGGTGGCGGGACACCTCGAGCGCGGTCCAGAGGGCGCGCATCGTCCCCTGCACCGCCAGGGCCGGCGAGTCGGCGATCACCCGGGCGGCCCAACCCACCCGTTCGAGCAGCTCGTCGCGCGGCACCACCTCGGTCACGAGCCCGATCTCCCGTGCCCGCTCGGCCGACATGCGCTCGTCCGCGCCGAGGAGCGACATCCGCATGATCTCCTGGAACGGCATCTTCGAGAGCATCTGCATCGGCTCGAAGGCCGCGGTCATCCCGTAGGTGACGTGCGGCTCGAAGAACGTGGCGTCGTCGGCGGCGATGATGAACTCGACCTCGCCGAGCATGTAGAACGCGCCGCCGCACGCCTGGCCCTGCACCGCGGCGACGACCGGCTTCCAGCAGTCGCGCGCCTTCGGCCCGACGTCGCGGCCGGGGTCGTCGTACATCCACTCGGTGGGGTAGCCGGGGTAGTCACCCCGGGCCATCGCCTCGTTGTTCGACTCCGACACCGCCTCGGCGCGGTCGATCCCCGTGCAGAAGTGATCGCCCTCGGCGGTCAGCACCACGCAGCGGACGTCACGGTCGTAGCGGGCGTCGTGCCACACCTCGCGCAGCTCGTCCTGCATCTGCTGGTTGATCGCGTTGCGGACCTGCGGACGGTTGAGCGACAGCCAGGCGATGCCGTCGTCCTTGCGGTACAGGAGGGTCTCGAAGCTCATCGCGCGTATGGTGCCCCAAATGACGGGCCCCACCTCAGCGGCGCGCTACGCGGGCACCCGCGTCCACCGCGTCGAGGACGCGCGGCTGCTGACCGGCTACGGCACCTTCGTCGACGACATCACCCGGCCGGGGATGCTGCACGCCTGCTTCGTGCGCAGCCCGTTCCCACGGGCCCGCATCGACGGCGTCCACGCGACCGAGGCGCTCGCGCTGGACGGCGTGCACGCGGTGTTCACCGCGGCGGACATCAACCCCGAGGTCCACGAGCTCTGGTACTCGATCATGGGGAAGGACATCCCCGATACGCCGCGGCCGCTGTTGGCCGAGGGCGAGGCCCGTTTCGTCGGCGACCCCGTTGCGATCGTCGTGGCCGGGAGCCGATACGTGGCCGAGGACGCGGCGGAGCTGGTCGAGGTCGACTACGAACCGCTCGAGCCGGTGGTCGACTACCGCTCCGCCCGCGACGCGAGTGAGCTGGTCCACGAGGGCTACGAGAAGAACGTGGCCGGCCGGCTGCGGGGCGGCAACAAGGACCTGATGGCGGAGGTCGGCCCGTCGGCCGCCCACGTGGTCAGCGAGACGATCCACCAGCAGGCCTACGTCGCCTGTCCGATGGAGACCCGCGGGATCGTCGCCGAGTGGTCCGGTGGGGAGATGACCATCTGGGCCGGCACGCAGGCGCCCCACGAGGTGCGGGCGGTGTGCTCCCGGGTGCTCGGCCTGCCCGAGCACCGCATCCGCGTGATCATGCGCGACACCGGCGGCGGCTTCGGTCAGAAGGTCGCGCCGCTGCGCGAGGACCTGTGCGTGATGGTCGCGGCCCGCAAGGTGCCGGCCGCGCTCAAGTGGATCGAGGACCGGCGCGAGAACCTCATGGCGGCCGGGCAGGCCCGCCACGAGCACGGCACGGCCAGCATGGCGTTCGCCGAGGACGGGACGATCCTCGCCGCGAACATCGTGCACACCCAGGACGTCGGCGCCTACCCGACGCCCTGGCCGGTCGGCACGGCGGCTGCGGTCGGCATGATCTTCCCGGGCCCGTACCGGGTCCCCCAGGCGGCGTGGGCGACCACGTCGATGTTCTCCAACACCGCCGGGCGCATCGCGTACCGCGGGCCGTGGCAGTTCGAGACCGTCGCCCGCGAGCTGCTCCTCGACATCGCGGCGCGCCGGATGGACATCGACCCGGTCGAGCTGCGCCGCCGCAACTTCCTCGCAGCCGACGACCTGCCGTACGCGATGGCGACCGGCATGCCGCTCGACCACATATCGCCACGTGAGGTCTTCGAGCACGCGCTCGAGCTGCTCGACCACGACGCGTTCCGCGAGGAGCAGGCGGCGGCGCGGGAGCAGGGCCGCTACCTCGGCGTCGGCACGAGCAGCTACGTCGAGCCGACGACGTCCGCGATGGGTGCCTTCGGCACCGAGGGCGCGACGATCCGCGTCGAGCCCACCGGCAAGGTGAACGTCTACGTGGCCGGCGGCTCGACGGGCAACAGCCTCGAGACCACCGCCGTGCAGCTGACCGCGGACGCGCTCGGCGTCGCCATCGAAGACGTCAACACGATCCAGGGCGACACCGCGGTCACCCCATTCGGCCTCGGCACCGGAGGCAGCCGCAGCGGCTCGATGATCGCAGGCGCAGTCGGCACCACCGCCCGCACGCTGCGCGAGCGGATCATCGCGATCGCCGCGCACAAGCTCGAGGCTGCGGTCGAGGACATCGAGCTGGCCGACGGCCGGGCGACGGTGCGGGGCACGCCGACCGCCGGCTTGTCGATCGCCGAGATCGCGCACACCGCCTACTTCGACGCCGCCTCGCTGCCGCCCGACATCGAGCCCGGCCTCGAGGCCAGCGGCCGGTACCGGGCCGAGGCCATGAGCATCTGGGCCAACGCCACCCACGTGTGCACGTGCGAGGTCGACGTGACGACCGGCATGGTCACGATCCTGCGCTACATCGTGAGCGAGGACTGCGGCCCGATGATCAACCCGAACGTGGTGGAGGGCCAGATCGACGGCGGGACCGTGCAGGGGATAGGTGGCGCGCTGTACGAGCACCTCGCGTACGACGAGGACGGCAACCCGATCGCTGCGACCTTCGTCGACTACCTGATGCCGACGATCGCCGAGGTGCCGGTCATCGAGCACGGCCACATCGAGACGCCGGGGCCCGGGCCCGGTGGCTACAAGGGCGTGGGCGAGGGGGGGGCCATCGGTGCGCCGCCCGCGGTCATCAACGCGGTCGCGGACGCGCTGTCGCCCTTCGGTGTCACGATCACCGACCTGCCGGTCACGCCCGCGTCGATCGTCGCGCTGCTCGACGAGGTGCGCGCGTCGTGAAGCCTGCGCCGTTCGACTACCACGTGCCCGAGAGCGTCGACGACGCGGTCGGGCTCCTCGCCTCGCTCGGCGACACCGCCAAGCTGCTCGCCGGCGGCCAGAGCCTGGTGCCGATGCTCGCCCTGCGGCTGGCCGTGTTCGAGCACCTGGTCGACCTCCGCCGGGTGGAGGAGCTGCGGGGCATCGAGCGACGCAACGGCTCGCTCTGGGTCGGAGCCGGTACCCGTCAGGCGGTCATCGAGGCGTCCGACGAGGTGCGGGCCGCCGCACCGTTGCTCGCCCAGGCGACCCCGTTGATCGGCCACTTCCAGATCCGCAACCGGGGCACCGTCGGCGGTTCGCTGGCGCACGCCGACTCCGCCGCCGAGTACCCGGCGGTCGCGCTCACGCTCGACGCGGAGCTCGAGGCGCAGTCGCCGCGCGGCCGACGGACGATCCCGGCGACGGAGTTCTTCACCGGCGTGTGGAGCACCGCCCTCGACGAGGACGAGCTGCTGCTCGGCGTCCTGCTCCCGGTGTGGGAGGGGCGCTGCGGCTTCGCGATCGAGGAGCTGGCGCGGCGCCACGGCGACTTCGCCCTCGCCGGCGCGACCGTCGCGGTCGAGCTCGACTGCGACGACCGGGTGGCGCGCTGCGCCATCGGTCTGCTCGGGCTCGACTCGGTGCCGCGGCGGGGGAGCGCAGCGGAGACCGCGGCCGTCGGCCGGGCCATCCACGAGCTCGATCCGCAGGAGATCGGTCGCGCCGCCGTCGCCGAGCTCGACAACGTGCCCGCGGACCTGCACGCGCCGGCGGACTACCGCCGCCGGGTCGGCGCCGAGATGGTGTCGCGGGCGTGGACCCGCGCGGTGGAGGAGGCCGGCCGTGGCTGATGTCGAGGTCGAGATCCGGGTCAACGGCCAGCCTCGCCGGGCGAGCGTCGAGCCGCGCCGCACCCTGGCCGACTTCCTGCGCGAGCAGTGCGGCCTCACCGGCACGCACCTCGGTTGCGAGCACGGCGTGTGCGGCGCGTGCACGGTGCTCGTCGACGGCGACGCGGTGCGCAGCTGCCTCGTGTTCGCGGTGCAGGCCGAGGGAGCCGAGGTCACCACCATCGAGGGCATCGGTGCCCCCGACGAGCTCTCGCCCGTGCAGGCGGCGTTCCGCGATCACCACGGCCTGCAGTGCGGGTTCTGCACGCCGGGCTTCGTGGTCTCGGTGACCGCGTTCCTGCGCGACCACCCGAACCCCACCGACGACGAGATCCGCGACGGGCTGTCGGGGAACCTCTGCCGCTGCACCGGCTACCAGGGCATCCTCGCCGCGGTCCGGGCCGCCGCAGCCGGTGCTCAGGCAACGACCGGGTAGCTGCTAGACCAGACGCCGGGCCGGCAAGGGGGGAACACGATGGCCGTACGGATGGTGGGACGGAAGGTCGCGGCTCTGGTCGCACTGCTGCTGGTCGGATCGACGCTCGCCTTGGCGAGCCCGGCCCCGTCCGGCGCGGCGACGCTCCCGGTCACCGGCAAGGCGGTGCCGTCCCTCGCCGCGTTCGACACGGCGATGACGACCTTCATGGGCAACCACGGCATCAACGGCGGCGTGCTCGCGGTCGAGCGGAACGGCAAGGTCCTCCTCGAGCGGGGCTACGGCTGGCAGGACGCCGCCCACACCACGGCCCTCCCGCCGAGCGCCCTGCTGCGCATCGCCAGCAACTCGAAGATCGTCACGTCGCACGCGATCGACGTCCTCGTCGACCAGGGTCTGCTGCAGCGGGCCGACCGCGTCTTCTGCACGCCCGACCAGCCGACGGGCTGCATCCTCTCGATCGATCCGCCGGCCGGGTACACGCGCGACTCGCGCCTCGGGGACATCACCGTGCAGGACCTCGTCGACCACAAGGGCGGGTGGGACACGGCGGCGCGCGGCAGCGACATCGCCTTCGAGACCGCGCAGGCGGCGACCGCGCTGGGTGTGCCCTCGCCGGCCGACAAGTACCAGCTGGCCCGTTGGGTGGTCGGTCAGCCGCTGTACCACGACCCGGGCACCACGGAGGTCTACGCCAACATCGGCTACGTCATGCTCGGCCTCGTGATCGAGCAGGTCACCGGCAAGCACTACATCGACTTCGTGCGCCAGTCGGTGCTCGCATCCGCCGGCACGACCGACATGGCGGTCGGCCACGCCCTGCCCTCGCTCCGCGACCCTCGCGAGCCGAACTACGAGGACCCGAACACCGGCCCGAACCTCTGGAACCCGAGCCAGACCGTCGCCCTGTGCGACGGCGAGTTCTCGACCGAGGCCCTCGACTCGGCGGGCGGCCTCATCTCGTCGAGCCGGGCCTACGTCAAGTTCCTGGAGAGCTACCTCCCCGGCACCGGCTGGGGCTGGACCACGTTCGGCAGCCTGCCGGGCACGATGTCGGTGGCCATCGTCCAGCCGGACGGCACGCACATCTTCGCGGCGCTGAACGCCCGTGAGGAGCCCGACGGCACCGACATCGACCAGAACACCTTCTCGAGCGCGCTCAACTCGGCCGAGGCGTCGATCACCACCTGGCCGACGAGCGAGGTCGACAAGGTCGCGCCGACCACGGTCGCGCCGAGCGCCACCGTGAAGGACGGCGTCGTGCCGACGACGACCGCCGTCTCGACCCTGGTGTCGTGGTCGGCGACCGACGCGCAGAGCGGCGTCGACCACTACGAGCTGCAGAAGAGCATCGACGGCGCGGCGTTCGTCGCGCAGCCGCTGTTCTTCCCCCAGCAGCCGTCGAACGCCTTCAACCTCGCCTACGGGCACTCCTACCGCTACCGCGTGCGGGCCGTCGACCGGGCCGGGAACGTGTCGGCCTGGGCCACGGGCCAGCCGATCACCCCGAAGCTGGTCGACGACGGGGCCACGTCGGTGACGTACTCGACCGGCTGGACGAAGGCGACCCCGGCCTCCGCGCTGAACGCCACGCTCCACTACAGCAAGACGAGCGCGAAGACGGCGACGTACACGTTCACCGGTCGCGGCGTGACGCTGGTCTCGACCCCGCGGACCGACGGCGGTCGCGTCAAGATCGCGATCGACGGCGTGACGCAGAAGACCGTCGACCTCTACTCGGCGACGATCAAGCCGAAGACGACGGTCTTCAGCTCCGGCCTGCTGACCAACGCCAGCCACACGATCAAGCTCACGGTCCAGCCGACCGCCAACCCCGCGTCCCACGGGATCCGGGTCGACGTCGACGCCTTCGTGGTGCGCTAGCCGGGCGGGCCCTCGAACCGGTCGAGCAGCGCCTCGACCGCCTCGCGGGTCTCGCGCACGCCGACGGTCATGCCGAGCGCGTCCTCCATCACGAGGGTGCGCGACAGCGCGGCCATGCCCACGAGGACCAGGGCCGGCGGCAACAGCTCGCGGTCGAGGCCGAGCCCACCGAGGTGGTGCTCCAGCGCCTCGAGCTGGAGGGCGCGGAACTCGTCGGCGTAACGGGCCAGCTCGGCCCGGATGACCTTGCGGTGGTTGGCCAGCGCCATGAGCTCCATGAGCAGCCCGGTGCCGCTCTGGTCGTCGAGGAACGACCACAGCGCCCGCAGCGGCTGCCGGGACGAGAGGAAGCGCTGCTGCCGCTCGCGCTGCTGGTCCCCGCGGCGGCGGACCGCGGCGATGAAGAGGTCGTCGAGGGTGCCGAAGTAGTAGTGGACGAGGGCCGGGGTGACGCCGGCCTCCTTGGCGATGCGCCGCGAGCTGACCGCCGCGTAGCCGTCCTCGATCATGATCTGCTCGACGATGTCGAGGATCCGGGTGCGGGTCTCGGACGTCTCGCTGCCGATCCGGCGGGCCGCGGGCATCGCCTACCGGGTTCCGGCCAGGTTGGCGACGACCGGCGCGAAGGCTTCGAGCGCGGGTTGCTGGACGGTCACGTGGTTCACCCCGAAGCGCTCCCGGCGCTCGACGAGCCGATCGACCAGGGCGTCAGCGGGACCGATGAGCACGTTCGGGTGATCGGTGAACCCGTCCTCCGGCGCGCCGATCATCGCGGCGGTGCGGGCGGCGGCGACGTCCGGCTCGTCGGTGACCTCGGTGAAGAACGGCGAGGCCTCGATGTCGAGCTGCGCAAGGCGCGCGCCCGCCGCCTCGCGCACGAGCGCGTAGCGGTGCGCGGCGACGTCCTGCGGGGAGCGACCCTCGGCGT
>JAFBAD010000012.1 GCA_019247975.1 Acidimicrobiia bacterium | reverse complement strand
ACGCCGCCGCCGGAGCAGCCTGCGCAGGGTCTGCGCATCGGCCTGAGCGCCGGCGCCGACCTGCCGTGGCGCTGGTGGGTGCCCGGCGACCCGAACGTCTCCAAGCCCCCGACCCTCCTCGCACCGTGATCCGCTGGGACCTGCTCCGGGCCGGCGATCGGGCGCTCGCGCCGTCGACGGATCGCTCGGTCGCCCGCGCGCAGCTGGCCGACGCGGTCCTGCTGCCCGAGGCGGAGGAGCACCGGCGGACCGTCACCGAGATGATCGACGCCCACCCCGACGTGTTGCTGCGCACCTGCCTGCCCGGTCACCTCACCGGGTCGGGCGTCGTCGTCGACCCGGTGCGGGGGCGTTCGCTGCTCATGCTGCACCGCAAGCTCGGCCGCTGGTTCCAGCCCGGCGGGCACGCCGACGGTGACGCCAACCTCGCGTCGGTCGCGCTGCGCGAGGCGTCCGAGGAGACCGGCATCGAGGGCTTGTCGGTCGTGGTGCCCGCGCTGGACGTCGATGTCCACGAGGTCGCGATGCCCGAGGGCACGCACCTGCACCTCGACGTCCGCTTCCTCGTCCTGGCCCCGGAGGGTGCCGAGGCGCCGGGCAACCACGAGAGCCTGCAGCTCGCGTGGGTCGATGCCGGCGGCCTGGAGCAGCTGCGTCCGGCCATCGACCCGAGCACCCGGCGGGTCGTGCGCAGGGCCCTCGAGCTGGGCGAATCCTTCCGCTAGCTCACGTCGGTCGGCGTCGCGCAGGAGTCCATGTCGTTCACCTGGGCGAAGGTCGAGACCACGGTCTCGATGGAGTCGTTGAACTTCTCGTCGACGAACAGCCGGGCCTTCGGGTTCTTGCGCAGGGCCGCTGCGTAGTCGCGGCGGTTGCCGAGGTAGCGCCGCCAGTCGGCCAGCCACTTCCCGACCAGCTCGCGATCGCTGGCGTCGTCGGGACGGTCTGCCGTGAGCTTGTCGAGCATCGTGGCGAGCTCGTCGTCGGCCCGCTCGACCACCTCGGCGCGGGCCTTCGCATCCTTGGTGGCCTGGGCCGGCGGCAGCGCGTCGACGCGGCGCATCGACGCGGCACACGTCGCCTCGGACCGCGCCACCCACGCCCGGTCGTGGAGCCGGTCCGGGTTCTGCTTCTTCGGCGCGCCGCTCAGGATCCAGATCCAGAACAGGATGAGCGCGAGCGCGGTCCCGATCGCGAGGAGGCGGGGGATCGTCCAACCGCCCCGCTTCACGTCCGGCTCCGCCATCGGGCCAGCGTGCCAGATTCGACCTCGCTTGCAGCTCCGCGGGCCTGCGAGAGTGCACCGGTGAGCGTGGACCTTCTGGCCGACCTCGAGGCCCGCAGCCTCGTGCAGGAGAGCACCGACCGGACGGCGCTGGCCGCCCGGCTGGCCGAGGGGCCGATCTCGCTCTACTACGGCTGCGACCCCACCGCCGACAGCCTCCACGTCGGCAACCTCATCGGTCTGCTCGTGCTCCGGCGGTTCCAGGACGCCGGGCACCGGCCGATCGCGCTGGCCGGCGGGGCGACCGGCATGGTCGGCGACCCGAGCGGCCGCTCCGAGGAGCGCAACCTCCTCGACGAGGCCACGCTCAGCGCCAACGTCGCCGCCATCAAGGCCCAGATCGAGCGCATCGTCGACCTGTCGCCGTCGTCGGGCGGGCGCCTGGTCGACAACCGGGACTGGACGGGCGACCTGCGACTGCTCGACTTCCTCCGGGACGTGGGCAAGCACGCCACGGTGAACCAGATGGTGGCCCGGGAGTCGGTGAAGGCCCGGATGGGCTCCGAGCACGGCATCTCGTTCACCGAGTTCACCTACATGCTGCTGCAGGCCAACGACTACCTCTGGCTGCACCGCAACGAGGGCGTCGACCTGCAGGTCGGCGGGTCTGACCAGTGGGGCAACCTCCTGTCGGGGGTCGACCTGATCCGCCGCGCGACCGGCGACGCGGTCCATGCGCTGGCCTGGCCGCTCCTGACCGCGCCGGACGGCACGAAGCTCGGCAAGACGACCGGCGCCCGGGTGTGGCTCGACGCCGAGCGCACGAGCCCGTACGCCCTGTTCCAGCACTGGATGGCCACCGACGACCGGCAGGTCCGGCTCCACCTGGCCCAGTTCACGCTGCTCCCCATGACCGAGATCGACGAGGTGATGGCAGCGCACGAGGCGGCCCCCGAGCGGCGGGAAGCCCAGCGGGTCCTCGCCCGGGAGGCCACCACGCTCGTCCACGGGCCCGACGCGGCCCGGGCGGCCGAGGAGGCGAGCGCCGCCCTCTTCGGCGGCTCCCTGCAGGGCCTGTCGGCCGGGGGGCTCGACGCGGTGCTGCGGGAGGTGCCGGGGGCGGCGGTGACGAGCCAGGAGCTGGCCGACGGGCTCGACCTGGTCGAGGCGCTGCACCGCACGGGGCTGGTCGGGTCGAAGAGCGAGGCCCGGCGGGCCCTCGAGCAGGGCGGCGTCTACGTGAACGGCGGTCGGGCCGGCGAACGGACCGCGGTCGGCACGGAGGATCTGCTGTTCGGTCGGGCTATCGTGCTCCGCCGAGGCAAACGCTCCCAGGCGGCTCTCGTGAGCGATGAGGTTGACACTCACGAAGGCCGCCGATAGGTTTGCTCTTCGCCTCGGAGGGCCGTTCTACGGCCGTGACCGAGGACCATCGGTACCTCCACCGCAGGTCGCAGACCGGCGGCGCGTATCGGATCGAGCGGCCCTCTCATCGGGGAGGGCAGGGCGCTCCTTGAAAACGGAACAGAGGACGAAAAAGCGAGTGCGGGCCACCGCACGGTGCTTCGGCATCGCGCTGTGGTTTGAATGAAGTAAGCACCAATCGTGGCGATCACAGTTTCGTGGTCGTCACACGGACAACTGAACCCAGTTGTCGTCAGGTGCCAGTCACCGGGAGGTTCAGGCCGACCGGTGGCTCTCCGATCTCTCGGTCGTCCGGCGCTTCGGTGTCGGTCGGTCGCGCGATCTTGACGGAGAGTTTGATCCTGGCTCAGGACGAACGCTGGCGGCGTGCCTAAAACATGCAAGTCGAACGAGGTCCATCCAGTGGCAACACTGGGGAAGACCTAGTGGCGAACGGGTGAGTAACACGTGAGGAACCTGCCCCGAAGACCGGGATAACCCTCCTAAAGGAGAGCTAATACCGGATGTCCCCACCGGATCGCATGGACCGGTGAGGAAATGGATTCCGCTTCGGGAGGGTCTCGCGGCCTATCAGCTTGTTGGTGGGGTAACGGCCTACCAAGGCATCGACGGGTAGCTGGTCTGAGAGGACGATCAGCCACACTGGGACTGAGACACGGCCCAGACTCCTACGGGAGGCAGCAGTTAGGAATCTTGCGCAATGGGCGAAAGCCTGACGCAGCAACGCCGCGTGGGGGACGAAGGCTCTCGGGTTGTAAACCCCTTTCAGTAGGGACGAATCAAGACGGTACCTACAGAAGAAGCCCCGGCCAACTACGTGCCAGCAGCCGCGGTAACACGTAGGGGGCAAGCGTTGTCCGGATTTATTGGGCGTAAAGAGCTCGTAGGCGGTTCGGTAAGTCAGGTGTGAAACCTCCAGGCTCAACCTGGAGACGCCACCTGATACTGCTGTGACTCGAGTCCGGTAGGGGAGCGTGGAATTCCTGGTGTAGCGGTGAAATGCGCAGATATCAGGAGGAACACCAGCGGCGAAGGCGGCGCTCTGGGCCGGAACTGACGCTGAGGAGCGAAAGCGTGGGTAGCAAACAGGATTAGA
>JAFBAD010000011.1 GCA_019247975.1 Acidimicrobiia bacterium | reverse complement strand
GAGCGGGTCGAGGCACCTCGTGGCTTCGCCGAGGCCCTGCGGGCCACCTCCACGCTCCGGGTCATCGCCGAGATCAAGCGGCGCTCGCCCTCGAAGGGCGACCTCGCGCCGGACCTCGACCCGGCCGACATGGCCCGCCGCTACGCGTCCGGGGGCGCGTCGTGCCTCTCGGTCCTCACCGACGAGCGCTGGTTCGGCGGCTCACGGGCCGATCTCGCTGCGGCGCGCGGAGCGATCGACCTGCCGGTGCTCCGCAAGGACTTCACGGTCGCCGCGCTCGACGTGTGCGACGCCCGCACGATGGGCGCCGACTGCGTGCTGCTCATCGCGGCTGCGCTCGACGACGCGGAGCTCGCCGACCTGCACGCGCTCGCAGTCGAGGTCAGCCTCGACGCGCTCGTCGAGGTGCACGACGAGGCCGAGGTCGAGCGGGCGCTGGCGGTCGGCGCCAGGTGCATCGGGGTGAACCAGCGGGACCTCGTCACCTTCGACGTCGACACGGACCGGGCGGTCCGGGTCGCACCCCTGATCCCGGCCGGCGTGGTGCGGGTGGCCGAGTCGGGGGTGCGCAGCGCGGACGACGCGACCCGCCTCGCGGCAGCCGGCTACCACGCCGTGCTCGTCGGCGAGTCGGTGGTGACGGCGGGTGACCCTGCCGCGGGGGTGGCGGCCCTGCGGGTAGACAGGCGCGGATGACCGACCGCCACCCCGTCTTCGAGCTCAGCGAGCGCATCGTCGACCGCCTCGCGGAGCTGCGACCCACCCTCGCCACCGTGCTCGGCATCCCGGGCCACGACGCCGAGTGGGACGACACGTCGCCGGCGGGGGTGGCCCGCATCGAAGCCTTCCTGCGCGAGCAGCGGGCTGCCGTCGACGCCCTCCCGCCCGCCGAGGACCGCTGGGCGCAGCTCGCCGTGCGGGTGCTCGGCGAGTACATCCAGCTCGCCCTCGACCCGATCGAGCACCACGACCACGAGCGCGACCTCGGTCATCTGCAGGGCCTGTTCCCGGGGCTCCGTGAGACCTTCGACCTCATGGAGAAGCGGACCGAGCAGGGTTGGCGCAACATCGCGACCCGGCTGGGCACGATCGGCGAGCCGCTGGCCGGCCTGCGGGCCTGCCTGACCGACGGGATGGCCGCCGGCCGCTGGGCGGCGCGGCGCCAGGCCCGGAGCACGATCGACCAGCTGCGGGCGTCGGTCGCGCCGACCGGCGCGTTCACCCTCCTGGTCGCCAAGTTCCCCGACAGCGGGGTCGACGACACCGGCATCTCCGACGCGCTGCGCGACGGGCTCGACGCGGCCAAGCAGGCGATCGAGGATCTGGCCGGCTGGCTCGAGCAGGAGTACCTGCCCAACGCGCCGGAAGCCGACGGGGTGGGCGAGGAGCGCTACCGCCGTCACGCCCGGTCCTTCCTGGGAACCGACCTCGACCTGGCCGAGACCTACCGCTGGGGCTGGGACCACCTGACCGAGCTGCGGGCCGAGATGGAGGCACTGGCCGAGGAGATCCGGCCCGGTGCCGGCCTCGACGCGGTCGTCGCCGGCCTGGCCACCGATCCGGAGACGCTCGCCGGCTCGCAGGAGGAGTTCCGCAAGCTGATGCTCGAGCGCGAGCAGTCGGCGATGGAGGAGCTCGAGGGCACGCACTTCGACATCCCCGAGCAGATCCGCACGATCGACGTGCAGCTGGCCCCGGTCGGCGCCGCGCTCGGCGCGTACTTCATCCCGCCGTCGGAGAACTTCAGCCGGCCCGGCACGACGTGGTGGTCGCTCGGCGACAAGGCCGAGGTGCCGATCTGGGACGAGGTCACCACCGCCTACCACGAGGGCTTCCCCGGTCATCACCTGCAGTGCAGTCTGCAGGTGTGCCTCGGCGACCGGCTGAGCCGCGTCCACCGCCTCCTCTACTGGCTGCCCGGCTACGGCGAGGGCTGGGCGCTGTACGCCGAGCGGCTCATGCGGGAGCTCGGTTACCTCGACCGGCCCGAGTTCGTGCTCGGCCTGCTGGCGTCGAACGCGCTGCGGGCGGTGCGGGTCGTGATCGACATCGGTTCGCACCTCGACCTGCCGATCCCCGACGACGTGAGCTTCCACCCGGGTGAGCGCTGGACGTTCGACCTGGCGGTCGAGGCGCTCGAGCACTTCGCCTTCAACTCCCACGACCTCTCGGTCTCGGAGGTGACCCGGTACCTGGGTTGGCCCGGCCAGGCCATCGCCTACAAGGTGGGCGAGCGGGTGATCCTGGGCCTGCGCGAGGAGGCCCGGGCCCGCGAGGGCGACGCCTTCGATCTCAAGGCGTTCCACGAGCGGGTGCTGGGCTCGGGACCGGTCGGTCTCGACCACCTGCGGGAGATCGTCCTCAACTAGCACCGGGTGCAGCGCGCCTCCGCCGTAGCATCGCGGCGGATGTTCGTGAAGATCTGCGGGATCACGAGCGAGGAGGACGCCCTCCTCGCGGTGGCGATGGGTGCCGACGCGGTCGGGTTCATCTTCGCCCCGTCGAGGCGGCAGATCTCCGCCACCCGCGCCCGCGACATCGCCAAGCGGCTCCCGCCCGAGGTGCTGACCGTCGGCGTGTTCCGGGACGAGGCGCCGCAGCGGGTCGTGGAGGTCATCCAGGCCGCCGGACTGCGGGCCGCGCAGCTCGACGGCCACGAGCCGCCCGACATCACGAAGTGGGTGCGCAAGCGGGTGAGCTACGTCATCCAGGGGTTCACCGCCGGCGACCCGAACCTGGCCCGGGCCGACGAGTACGGCGCCGACTCGATCCTGATCGGGTCGTCGGCGCCGGGGCAGGGCCAGATGTTCGACTGGTCGCTGGCCGAGGGCGCGCCCTCGGGCCGCAAGGTGATCATGTGCGGCGGGCTCACGCCCGAGAACGTGGCCGACGCGATCGAGCGGGTCGCTCCGTGGGGGGTCGACGTGGCCACCGGCGTGGAGGTCGACGGCGGCGAGCCGGGCCAGAAGGACCCCCGCAAGGTGCGGGCCTTCATCGCCAACGCCCGGGCCGCCGCCCCGCGCCGCTACACGTCGACCTCGGCCTCCGCTCCGTACGACTGGCTGGAGGAGTAACCGTGGACGGCGATGTCACGCCGTTCGCCGAGCCTGACGACTCCGGTCGCTTCGGGCGTTTCGGCGGGCGCTTCGTGCCCGAGACCCTGATCCCGGCGCTGGCCGAGCTCGAGGCTGCGTTCCGCGACGCGTGGGCCGACAAGGCCTTCCGCGACGAGCTCGACGGGTTGCTGCGGGACTACGCGGGCCGGCCCTCGCCGGTCACCGAGTGCGAGCGGCTGTCCGAGCTGATCGGCGTGCGGGTGCTGCTCAAGCGGGAGGACCTCAACCACACCGGCAGCCACAAGATCAACAACGTGCTCGGCCAGGCGCTGCTGGCCCGGCGCATGGGCAAGCAGCGGGTGATCGCCGAGACCGGAGCGGGGCAGCACGGCGTCGCCACCGCCACCGCCGCCGCGCTGCTGGGCCAGGAGTGCGTCGTCTACATGGGCGACGTCGACATGGAGCGCCAGGCGCTCAACGTCTTCCGCATGCGCCTGCTCGGTGCCGAGGTGCGGCCGGCCAGCACCGGCAGCCGCACGCTCAAGGACGCGGTCAACGAGGCCATGCGGGACTGGGTGGCGAGCGTCGAGACCACGCACTACTGCCTCGGTTCGGTGATGGGCCCGCACCCGTACCCGTGGATGGTGCGCGAGCTGCACCGGGTGATCGGCGACGAGGCCCGCGAGCAGTGCCGGGCGATCCTCGGTGGCGCCGATCCCGACGTGGTGGTCGCCTGCGTCGGCGGCGGCTCGAACGCGGCCGGCATCTTCAGCGGCTTCGGGTCGATCGCCGGCACCGAGCTGTGGGGCGCGGAGCCGGCCGGTGGCGCGGCGGTCGGCCACGGCGTGCCCGGGATCGTGCACGGCATGAAGTCGTTCCTGCTGCAGGACGAGTGGGGCCAGGTGACCGAGGCCGAGTCGATCTCGGCCGGGCTCGACTACCCGGGCGTCGGCCCCGAGCACGCGTTCCTGGCCGACATCGGCCGGGCCCGCTACGAGGCGGTCGGCGACGACGAGGTGCTGGACGCATTCGCCACGCTGTCGCGCACCGAGGGCATCATCCCGGCGCTCGAGTCGGCCCACGCGCTCGCGCTCGTGCTGCGCTCGCGGGAGGAGCTGGCCGGCAAGACGGTGCTGGTCAACCTGAGCGGCCGGGGCGACAAGGACGTGCAGCAGGTGTCCGACCTGTTCGGTCCGGACGCCGGGCGGGACCGGGGCCTGCGGTGACCGAGCCCGCAGGGATCGGGCACGGCCGGCTCGAGGCGCACCTGCGGGCCGCACGGGACGCAGGCCGCAAGCTGCTCGTTCCCTACATCACGGGTGGGATCACGACCGGTTGGGTGGACCTGCTCCACGCCGCCGCGCTGGCCGGGGCCGACGCCATCGAGGTGGGCATCCCGTTCTCGGACCCGGTGATGGACGGCCCGACGATCCAGGCCGCGTCCCTCCAGGCGCTGGAGCGGGGGACCACGCCGGCGTCGATCCTCTCGGACCTCCGGGCCGGCGCGGCCGAGCTCGACGTGCCGCTGGTGGTCATGACCTACGTGAACGTGCCGTTCCGCATGGGCGCCCGGCGGTTCGCAGCCGAGCTGGTCGAGGCGGGCGTGAGCGGCGTGATCCTTCCGGACGTCCCGCTCGAGGAGCTCGACGAGTGGTCGCCGGCCGGCGACGCGGCCGGGCTCGAGACCGTGATGCTGGCCAGCCCGATCAGCCCCGACGACCGCCTGGCCGCGCTGTGCGCGCGGTCGCGGGGGTTCGTCTACGGGGTGGGCCTGCTCGGCGTCACCGGCGAGCGGTCGGCCGTGGGGGAGCGGACCGCGCTCCTGGCCAAGCGGCTCAAGGCGATCACCGACCTCCCGGTGGTCATGGGCTTCGGCGTCTCGACGCCGGAGCAGGCCGCCCAGATCGCCGCGGACGCCGACGGCGTGGTGGTCGGCTCCGCCCTCGTGCGCGAGGTGCTCGACGGCGCCGACCCCGAAGCGGTGGGCCACTTCGTCGCCGACCTCCGCGCCGGGTTGGACGCGAACTGAAGGCTCCGCCTGGTCCCCGGGACCAGGCGGAGCCTTCAGTTCGCCGTCAGTTGTCGATGGTCATGTAGACCTCGGTCACGATCCAGCCGATGGGGGCCTTCTCGGCGGTGATCGAGGCGTAGCCGTTGGTCGCCCGGTTGCGGTAGTTGCAGGTGCTGGTGGCGAACTCGCCGGTGTCGCACCCGTAGAGCGCGAACCCGGGACCTGGCTGGGTGAACACGTTGTGCACGGCGATCGCGGAGGCGCCGACCTGCGCGCCCGCCTCGTCGCCGGCCTGCCAGGCGGCGACGAAGTGGTCGATCGCCGCCTTGGCGCTGGCGAAGCCCTGCGTGGGACCTGCGCCCGGCTTCGCCGTGGTCGTGGTCCTCGTCGTGGCGCTGGACGTGGTCGTCTTCGCCGCCGTGGTCGACGTGGTGGACGACGGTGGGTCGGCGCCGTCGCCTGAACCGCTGTGGCACGCCGCGAGCAGCGCGGCCGCCACCACCAGGACCGCCAGCCGCCTCGCCGTCATCGGCGCGACGCTACGCGGGCGGCACCCCGTGCAGGTGGTCACGGAAGAACCCGATGGTCCGGTCCCAGGCCAGCTCGGCGGCCTCGGGCTCGTAGGCCGGCTCCCGGTCGTCCTCGAAGAACCAGTGGCTGGTGCCGGGGTACAGGTGGAACTCGACGTCCTTGCCGAGCAGGCGCAGGTGGGCCTCCATCTCGACCCGCTGGTCCTCGGACACGAACTCGTCGTGCTCGGCGAAGTGGCCGAGGAGGGCCGAGCCCATCGCCTCGAAGTCGATGTCCTGGCTGCCGTAGAAGACGGTCGTGGCGGCCACGGTCTGCGGGGCGCGGGTGGCGAGCCACATCGCCCACGAACCGCCCATCGAGAAGCCGAGCACGCCGATCGGCATGTCGAGGGTCAGCGGCATGTCCCGCAGCGTCGCGGCGGTGGACAGCACGAGGTCCGCCGTGCGGTTGGGGTCGGTCGACGC
>JAFBAD010000287.1 GCA_019247975.1 Acidimicrobiia bacterium | reverse complement strand
CGCCGACAAGATCACCCGCGAAGCGGCCATGGCCGTCGGCGAGACCTCGGGTCAGGGCGAGCCCCGCCGGGTCGTCTCCTCGTCGGCCGCCCGCCGTCGCTCCGACTCCACCCCGGTCGACCAGGCCACCGAGGGCGGCGGCGAGACCGAAGAGGCCGCCCCGCTCGTCAAGGAGGCCGATCCCGAGCTGGAGCGCCTCCTCGCCGAGGAGGAGGAGATCGAGCGCTCGGTGCGTGACCACCACGAGACGCCGCACTTCCGTCCCGGGGACGGTGACTGATCATGTTGATGCCGCGCAAGGTCAAGCACCGCAAGCACCACCGGGGCCGGCTCAAGGGCCAGTCAAAGGGCGGGACCGTCGTCACCTTCGGGGACTACGGCATCCAGGCCCTCGAGCCGGGGTGGATCACCGCCCGCCAGATCGAGGCCGCTCGTATCGCCATGACCCGCCACATCAAGCGTGGTGGCCGGGTGTGGATCTTTGTTTTCACGGACACGCCGGTCACCGAGAAGCCGGCCGAGACCCGCATGGGTTCGGGCAAGGGCAACCCGGAGCGCTGGGTCGCGGTCGTGAAGCCCGGCCGCATCCTCTTCGAGCTGTCCTACGCCGACCCGGTGGTGGCCCGCGAGGCCATCGACCGCGCCATCCAGAAGCTGCCGATCAAGGCGAAGTTCGTCACCCGGTCGGAGGGATTCTGATGGCGAAGGACTCCGTGTCCGAGATCGACGACGACGGCCTCGTGCAGCGCCTCGCCGAGGCGAAGCAGGAGCTGTTCAACCTGCGCTTCCAGCACGTGACCGGTCAGCTGCCGGCCAGCACCCGGCTCGGCCAGACCCGCAAGACCATCGCCCGCATCAACACCGAGCTGCGGGCTCGCGAGATCGCCGCGGCGGAGGAGCTCGCCGCCTCCAAGGAGACGAAGTAGATGGCTGACGCAGCATCGCCGCGGCCGAACCCGCGCAAGACGCGTGAAGGCATCGTCACCTCCGCCTCGATGGAGAAGACCGTCGTCGTGGAGGTCACCGACCGAGTGCGCCACGCTCGCTACGGCAAGACCGTGCAGCGCTCGAAGAAGCTCTACGCACACCACGAGCCCGGCGACCTGAAGGTCGGGGACCGGGTGCGGGTGCAAGAGACGCGACCGCTCTCGAAGCTCAAGCGCTGGCGGGTCACCGATGTGATCGAGCGGGCCCGATGATCCAGCAGGAGACGCGCCTGCGCGTGGCCGACAACAGCGGGGCGAAGGAGGTGCTCTGCATCAAGGTGCTCGGTGGCTCACGCCGCCGCTACGCCTCGATCGGGGACATCTTCGTCGCCACCGTGAAGGACGCGATCCCGGGTGCGGGCGTGAAGAAGGGCGACGTCGTGAAGTGCGTCGTCGTCCGGGTGAAGAAGGAGAAGCGGCGGCCGGACGGCTCCTACATCCGCTTCGACGAGAACGCGGCCGTGCTCATCAACGACCAGCAGCAGCCCCGGGGGACCCGCATCTTCGGTCCCGTCGGCCGGGAGCTGCGCGACAAGCGCTTCATGCGCATCGTCTCGCTCGCACCGGAGGTTCTGTGATGCCGGGACTCAGGATCAAGAAGGGTGACCGCGTCCGGGTGCTGACCGGCAAGGACCGCGGCAAGGAGGGCGTGGTCATGCGCGTCCTGCCCGCCGAGAACAAGGTCATCGTCGACGGCGTCAACGTCGCGAAGCGCCACACCAAGGCCCGCACCGCGACGATGCAGGGCGGGATCATCGACAAGGACATGCCGATCCCCGCGCCGAACGTCGCGGTGATCAGCCCCGGCGACGGCAAGCCCACGCGCGTCGGCTACAAGCTCAACCCTGACGGCTCGAAGGTCCGGGTCTGCAAGCGGACGGGAGCGGAGCTGTGAGCGACACCGCGACCACCACCACCGTCCCGCGGCTGAAGACCCGCTACGACCAGGAGGTCCGTGGCGCGCTCCAGCAGGAGCTCGGGCTGGCCAACATCATGCAGGTCCCCCGGCTGTCGAAGATCGTCGTGAACTGCGGCGTCGGCGACGCGGTGGGCCAGCCGTCCCTCCTCGAAGGCGCGGTCACCGACCTGACCGTGATCACCGGCCAGAAGCCGCTCGTCACCCGAGCCAAGAAGTCGATCGCCGGCTTCAAGCTCCGGGAGGGCAACGCGATCGGCGCCAAGGTGACGCTGCGGGGCGACCGCATGTGGGAGTTCCTCGACCGGCTCATCAGCCTGGCCATCCCCCGCATCCGCGACTTCCGGGGCCTGTCGCCCAACTCGTTCGACGGGCACGGCAACTACACGTTCGGTGTCACCGAGCAGCTGATCTTCCCGGAGATCGACTACGACCGCATCGACACCACCCGTGGCATGGACATCTCCATCGTCACGACCGCACGCACCGATGACGAAGGACGGGCTCTGCTCCGCGCCTTCGGCTTCCCGTTCACCCGTGAGGGGCAGTAGGCATGGCGAAGACCGGATTGAAGAACAAGGCGGCGAAGAAGCCGAAGTTCAAGGTGCGCGCGTACACGCGCTGCCAGCGCTGCGGGCGGCCGCACTCGGTGTACCGCAAGTTCAAGCTCTGCCGCGTCTGCCTGCGCGAGCTCGTCCACGCCGGGGAGATCCCGGGTGTGACCAAGGCGAGCTGGTGAGAGGGGGAGCACAGCGATGACGATGACCGACCCGATCGCCGACATGCTCACGCGCATCCGCAACGCCAACGTGGCGATGCACGACGACGTGAACATGCCGTCCTCCAAGCAGAAGGAGGCGCTCGCCGCCATCCTGCGCAAGGAGGGCTACATCGAGGACTTCTCGGTCTCGGACAACGCGCCGAGGCCGGGCAAGACGCTCAACATCACGATGAAGTACTCGCCCGAGCGCGACCGCACCATCTCCGGGCTGCGGCGCGTCTCCAAGCCCGGGCTGCGGGTGTACTCGAAGTCCGATCAGGTCCCCCGCGTGCTGGGCGGCCTGGGCGTGGCCATCGTGTCGACCAGCCATGGCCTGATGACCGACCGCGAAGCACGGTCCCGCCACGTCGGTGGCGAGATCCTGTGCTTCGTGTGGTGAGGCGGTAGCGATGTCACGAGTAGGACGCACACCGGTGCCCGTCCCGAGCGGGGTCGAGATCTCCGTGCAGGGCCGCGAGCTCACCGTGAAGGGCCCGAAGGGCACGCTCGAGCGGCGCCTCCCGGGCGACATCTCGGTCCGCCAGGAAGGGGCCGAGGTCATCGTCGAGCGCCCCGACGACGAGCGGGAGAACCGTGCGCTGCACGGCCTCGTCCGCTCGCTCGTCAACAACATGGTCCAGGGCGTGAGCCAGGAGTTCACCAAGGAGCTCGAGATCATCGGCGTCGGCTACCGCGCCAACCTGCAGGGCTCCTCGCTCGACCTCGCGCTCGGCTTCAGCCACCCCGTGAAGGTGGACGCGCCGCAGGGCATCGCCTTCGAGGTGCCGGCGCCGAACCGGATCGTGGTGCGGGGCATCGACAAGGAGCAGGTCGGCCAGGTGGCCGCCGACATCCGAGCCATCCGCAAGCCGGAGCCGTACAAGGGCAAGGGCGTGCGCTACGTGGGCGAGTACGTCGCCCGCAAGGCAGGGAAGACCGCGAAATGACCGACATGGCGAAGCAGAAGCGCGAGGGGCGGGTGCGCCGCCACCGCCGCGTCCGCAAGAAGGTGCGGGGCACGGCCGAGCGGCCGCGCCTCGCCGTCAACCGGTCCAACCGGCACATCTCCGCGCAGGTGATCGACGACCGCAGCGGCCGCACGCTGGCCGCCGCGTCGACCACCGAGGCGGACCTGCGCACCGGGTCGGGCACCGCGGCGGGAGCCGGTGCGGTCGGCGAGAAGCTGGCCGAGCGGGCGAAGGCCGCCGGCGTGAGCGCGGTCGTCTTCGACCGCGGCGGGTTCATCTACCACGGCCGGGTCGCTGCCCTGGCCGACGGCGCCCGCAAGGGCGGACTGGAGTTCTGATGCCACCGAACGACGCACAGCTGCGCGACTCGCGCGTCATCCACATCAACCGGGTGGCCAAGGTCGTCTCCGGCGGTCGGCGGTTCTCGTTCACCGCGCTCGTGGTGATCGGTGACGGCGCCGGCCGGGTCGGCCTCGGCTACGGCAAGGCCAAGGAGGTGCCCCTCGCCATCCAGAAGGGCACCGAGGAGGCCAAGCGCAACATGTTCTCCGTGCCGCTGGCCGGCTCGACCGTCACGCACCCGATCATCGGGCGCATGGGCGCCGGCCGGGTGATGATCAAGCCGGCCGCTCCCGGTACCGGCGTGATCGCCGGCGGCGCGGCCCGGGCCATCCTCGAAGAGGCCGGCATCCACGACGTGCTCTGCAAGTCGCTCGGCTCGTCCAACCACATCAACGTGGCCCGGGCGACGATCAACGGCCTGCAGTCGCTGAAGCGGCCCGACGAGGTCGCGCGGCTGCGCGGTCTGACCGCCGACGAGTTCGTGCCGAAGGGCCTGCTCGACGCCTACACCGAGTCGAAGCGCGGCCCGATCGAGTACGACGAGGTCCGGTGATGGCCGACCTCAAGATCACCCAGACCCGCTCGGCGATCGGGTCGAAGCCCAAGCAGCGGGGCACGCTCCGCGCGCTCGGCCTCGGTCGCATCGGCAAGTCGAGGGTGCACCCCGACCGGCCCGAGATCCGGGGGATGATCTCCCGGGTCCCCCACCTGGTGGAAGTTGAACCAAGCCTCTCTCCTGAGGAAACAGCGTGAAGGTCCATGAGCTGAAGCCCGCGCCGGGCTCCAACAAGGCGAAGCGCCGGGTCGGCCGCGGCATCGGCGGCAAGGGCGGCAAGACCGCCGGTCGAGGCACGAAGGGCCAGAAGGCGCGCGACACCGTCCCGATGAACTTCGAGGGCGGCCAGATGCCTCTACACATGCGGGTGCCGAAGCTGAAGGGCTTCAAGAACCCGTTCCGGGTCGAGTACCAGGCGGTCAACCTCGACACGGTCGACGCCACCGGCCTCGACGAGGTCGGCCCGACCGAGCTCCACACGAAGGGCCTCGTCCACAAGGGCGCCCTGGTGAAGGTGCTCGGGCGGGGCGAGATCGGCCGCGCCGTCACGGTCCGCGCCCACGGGTTCTCCAAGTCGGCCGAGGCTGCGATCACCGCCGCGGGCGGTACGGTTGAGGTGCTGCCGCTGCCCTGGGGGGATCGTCGCCCGCCGGCCAAGGGCAACCACCTCACGAACCGCTGAGCGCTCGTTCCCCCGAGCCGACCCCAGGAGCTACGTCGTGCTGTCGAGCATGCAGAACATGTTCAAGGTCCCGGACCTCCGGAACAAGATCCTGTTCACGCTGCTCATGCTCGGCCTCTACCGGCTGGGCGCCCACATCCCGGTCCCGGGCATCGATGTCGGCGCGCTGAAGCAGCTGCAGCAGCAGGCCAAGAACGGCGGCGTGCTGGGCTTCCTCCAGCTGTTCTCCGGCGGCGCGATCACCCAGTTCGCGGTGTTCGCCCTCGGGATCATGCCGTACATCACGAGCTCGATCATCATGCAGATCCTCGCCGTGGTGATCCCCAAGCTCGAGCAGTGGCAGGAGCAGGGCGCGGTCGGCCAGCGGAAGATCACGCAGTGGACCCGCTACCTCACGATCGCCATTGCGATCATGCAGTCGACCGGCCTCACCTTCCTGTTCCAGAAGGGCGGCGGCGGCTTCAACGGCGGCAACCCGACCAACACCGACCTCTTCGCCGGCAAGGCGAACGCCGGGCGCATCCTGCTCGTCGTCGTCACGCTCACCGCCGGCACCGCGCTCCTCATGTGGATGGGCGAGCTCATCACCCAGCGGGGCATCGGCAACGGCATGTCGCTCCTGATCTTCGGCTCGGTGGTCAGCCGGCTCCCGGCCAACTTCGGAGCGGTGAAGGCGGAGTCGGGCATCGGCGTGATGCTCGGGATCGCCGTCCTCTTCACCGGGGTGATGGTCGCCATCGTGTTCATGGAGCAGGGGACGAGACGGATACCGGTCCAGTTCGCGAAGCGGGTGGTCGGCCGGCGGATGTACGGCGGCCAGAGCACCTACATCCCGCTCAAGGTCAACAGCGCGGGCGTGATCCCGATCATCTTCGCCAGCTCGGTGCTGTACCTGCCGATCATCCTGTCCCAGGTCCTGCCGGTCCAGGAGCCCTCGGGTGACCAGCCGGGCAACTGGGCCTACGGCGTGCAGCGCTTCGTGGACACCCACTTCGTGCGGGGCACGGACTGGTTCTACCTGCTGACCTACGGCGTCCTCATCATCGGCTTCTCGTACTTCTACACGGCCATCCAGTTCGACCCGCACAAGCAGGCCGACCAGATCCGCAAGCAGGGTGGCTTCATCCCCGGCATCCGGCCGGGTCCGCAGACCGAGCGCTACCTGGCTCGCATCCTCAACCGGATCACGCTGCCCGGCGCGCTGTTCATCGCCGCGGTCGCGCTGGTGCCGGCGTTCATCCTCGGCCAGGTCCTGGGCGGGGGAGGGTCGACCAGCACGGCCGGCACCCAGCTCGGCTTCTTCGGCATATCGATCCTCATCGCGGTCGGTGTCGCGCTCGAGACCATGAAGCAGATCGACAGCCAGCTCATGATGCGGAACTACGAGGGCTTCCTGAAGACGTGAGGTCGTCCCGGTGATCTCCGGGGTGCGCATGGTCATGCTCGGCCGCCAAGGGGCGGGCAAGGGCACCCAGGCCGTGCGACTGGCCCGCCACTACGTGGTGCCGCACATCTCGACCGGCGACATGCTGCGCGCGGCGGTCAAGGAGGGCACCGAGTTCGGCCTGCGCGCCAAGGAGGTCATGGACGCGGGCGGCCTCGTGAGCGACGAGATCATGATCGGCGTCGTCGACGACCGCCTCCACCAGACCGACACCACCCGGCGCGGCTACGTGCTCGACGGGTTCCCCCGCACGCAGCCACAGGCCGAGGCGCTCGACGAGATCGCGGGCGAGCGGCCGCTGCACCTCGTCGTCAACCTCGCGGTGCCCGTCGAGGTCGTCGTCGAGCGCATCTCCAGCCGGCGCCAGTGCGAGACCTGCGACACGATCTACTCGGTGCAGGAGCCCCCGAAGTACCCCTGGCACTGCGACAACTGCGGCGGCGACGTCGTCCAGCGCGACGACGACACGGAGGAGGCCATCATGCGGCGACTCGAGCTGTACGAGAAGGAGACATCGCCGCTCATCGACTACTACGAGAAGCGGTCGCTCCTCGAGGAGGTCGACGGCCTCGGCAGCACCGACGAGGTGTCCCGGCGGCTGATGTCGGCCATCGACAAGCGGCTGGCCGGCTGATGTTCCTCACCCGATCGATCCCGGTCCGCACCGCCGAGGAGCTCGCCGGCATGCGGCGGGCCGGCCGCGTGGTAGGTGAGATGCACGAACGCATCCGTGAGGCGATCCGCCCGGGGGTGACGACCGAGGCTCTCGACCGCATCGGCCGTGACGTGCTCGAACGTCGTGGCGCCACGTCCAACTTCCTCGGCTACCACGGCTACCCGGCGGTGATCTGCGCATCGCCGAACGACGTCGTCGTGCACGGCATCCCGAGCGAGGACGTGATCCTCGCCGAGGGTGACGTCGTCT
Organism: Acidimicrobiia bacterium; assembly: GCA_019247975.1. Lineage (GTDB taxonomy): Bacteria > Actinomycetota > Acidimicrobiia > Acidimicrobiales > Iamiaceae > JAFBAD01. The sequence continues at coordinate 3,968 of JAFBAD010000287.1, read as the reverse complement.
CGATCGACTGCGGTGCGATCGTCGACGGCTGGCACGGCGACGCGGCCTTCACCGCCGGGGTCGGCGAGATCGGTCCGCAGGAGCGGGCGCTCATCGCGGTGGCCGACGCGGCTCTGGCCGCCGCGATCGACGCGATGGTGGACGGCGGCCGGCTCGGTGACATCGGTGCCGCGGTCCAGACAGTGGTGGAGAGCTCGGGCTTCGCGGTCGTGCGGGACTACACGGGCCACGGCATCGGCCGGGCGATGCACGAGGACCCGGCGGTGCACAACACCGGCCGGGCCGGCACCGGCACCCGGCTCCGCTCCGGCAACGTGCTCGCCATCGAGCCGATGGTGAGCACCGGCACCGACGAGACCGTGGTGCTGGCCGACGGGTGGAGCGTGCTGACCGCCGACGGCAGCTGGTCGGCCCACACCGAGCACACCGTCGCGGTCACCGACGACGGCCCCGAGGTCCTGACCGTCCTGTCCTGAGTCGGGCGCTCGTTCGTCGCTGCTCCCGCCCTGCCGTTCCGGTCAGGCGAGGGCCTTGGCCTTGAGGGTCTGGAACTCGGCGTCGTCGATCACGCCCTGGGAGCGCAGCGCGGCGAGCCGTTCGAGCTGATCGGCAGGGGAGGCCGACGTGCCGGCCGCGTCCCGGATGTACGCGCGCGTGGCCGCCTCACGCGCCTGGGCGTCGGCGATCGCGTGCTCGGTCATCCTCGGCCCCCGGGCGACCAGGTACACGAAGACCCCCAGGTAGGGGAAGACGATGATGAACAGGCACCACAGCGCCTTGCCCAGGCCGCTCAGCTCGTGGCTGCGAAAGATGTCGCCGAAGACGGCGATCACCAGCCAGACCCAGATGAAGAACAGGGTGAACCAGATCATGGTCCAGAAGACCTGTCCGACGTGCCACTCCGCGAGGACCATCGCCGGAGTCTGCGCGTCGGGGTCCTCCAGCGCATCCCCCGTCGCGGGTGAGACCGAAATCACCCGGTCGGGGACCGGCGAAAGCCACGGTGTGAACGCGGTCTGCGTTTAGCCTCGCACGCGATGGCTGCCGTGATCTTCGACGGTGTGACGAAGCGCTACGGCGATGTCGTGGCGGTGGACGACCTCGATCTGACCATCGACCACGGCGAGTTCATGGTCCTGCTGGGCCCGTCGGGCTGCGGCAAGACGACCGCGCTGCGCATGATCGCCGGCCTCGAGGAGATCTCCGACGGGGTGCTGCAGATCGGCGACCGGGTGGTCAACCACGTCGACCCGCGGGACCGCGACGTGGCCATGGTCTTCCAGAGCTACGCGCTGTACCCCCACATGACGGTCTCGAAGAACATCGAGTCGCCCCTCATCACCCGGCCGACGGTCGTCGAGGGGTCCGATCAGCCCCGCAAGCTCACCAAGGCCGAGCGGGCCGAGCGCATCGCCGAGGCGGCACGCATGCTCGACCTGGCGCCCTACCTCGACCGCAAGCCGGCCGCGCTCTCCGGCGGCCAGCGCCAGCGGGTCGCCCTGGCCCGGGCGGTGGTGTCGCGGCCCGCCGTCTACCTGATGGACGAGCCCCTCTCGAACCTCGACGCCAAGCTGCGGGCGCAGACCCGGGCCGAGCTCGTCGACCTCCACCAGCGCTTCGGCACGACGATCGTCTACGTCACGCACGACCAGATCGAGGCGATGACGATGGCGACGCGCATCGCGATCATGTCGCAAGGCAAGCTGCAGCAGGTCGGGACGCCGCGCGACGTCTACGACGCACCCGCCAACCTCTTCGTGGCCCAGTTCATCGGTACGCCGCCGATGAACACGGCGCCCGGCAAGGTCTCGGGCGACGCGGTCGTCGTGGGCGAGAGCCGCTTCCGCTTCGCCGGCCGCCACGACGACGGGCGCGACGTCGTCGTCGGTGTGCGCCCCGAGCACCTCACCATCGGAGGCGACGGCGCGGTGAAGGGCGTCGTCCGCCACGTCGAGTGGCTCGGCTACGAGGCCCTCGTCACCTGCGAGGTCGGGGCCGACGCGGCGAACCGGTTCACGCTCCGCCAGGACGCGTCGGCCACGCCGCCCGCGGTCGGCGACACGGTGCCGCTCCAGGTCGCGCCCGAGCGCGTCCACGTCTTCGACGCCGCGTCGACCGAGCGCCTCGGTGGCTGAGCGGGAGACCCCGGCCCGCGCGAGCCGGTTGGCCGAGACGGGCATGGCGGCGTTGTTCCTGGCGCCGTCGATCATCCTGTTCGCGCTGTTCTTCTTCTATCCCTTCGAGCAGCTCGTGCTGCGGGGCCTATACCGCAACAACGCGCAGGGAACGAACCTCCGCTACGTCGGCTGGTCGCAGTACAAGGACGTCCTCACCGGCGACGACTTCCGGGCCGGTCTGGTCCACAGCCTCCAGTACGTCCTCTACACGGTCCCCGCCGGGCTGATCCTCGGCACGCTGCTGGCCGTCGCCGCCCACCGCAAGCTGCGGGGCATCCGCATCTTCCAGACGATCTTCTCGTCGACGGTCGCCACCTCGGTGGCGGTCGCGTCGGTCCTCTTCTACGTGCTCCTCAACTCCCAGACCGGCGTGCTGAAGGTCGACTGGCTCAACGACCCGAACCTCGCGCTGTTCGGCGTGTCGCTGTCGTCGATCTGGCAGAACCTCGGCCTCTCCTTCATCATCGTGCTGGCCGGGCTGCAGACCGTGCCCACCGAGCTGATGGAGGCGGCGACGCTCGACGGCTACGGACCGGTCCGCCGCTTCTTCCGCATCACCTTGCCGTTGATCTCACCGGTGCTGCTGTTCCTCACCGTGGTGCTCGTGATCTTCGCCCTCCAGGCCTTCGCCCAGATCGAGCTGATCAGCCGGGGCGGACCGGCCGGCCACAGCGAGACGCTCGTCTACAAGATCTTCCAGCACCAGACCCCCGACCAGCTCGGGGTCGGTTCGGTGATGGCGGTCGGCCTCTTCGTCGTGACCTTCATCGTCACCCTCGCCCAGTTCCTCCTGCTCGACCGGCGGGTCCACTATGGGGATTGAGGCCGAGGAGCTGGTCCCGGGCGTGGTCGTCGCGGGCCCGCGCAGCGAGGCGCCGCCGGAGGCGCCCAACCGGTCGTGGCTCGCGGCGGTCGGCTGGTACGTCCTGCTGATCGGGCTCTCGCTGCTCGTGCTGCTGCCGGTGTGGCTCACGCTGATGCGAGCGCTGTCGACGCCGGCCGCCGCGGTGAAGCCCGGCGCCAGCCCGTTCCTCCCCCACGAGGTCCAGTGGGGCGTGTTCCGGCGGGCGATCGACCAGGGCAACCTCTGGGCTGCCCTCGGCCGCAGCATGGTCGTGACCATCCTCATCACCGGCGGGCAGCTCGTCACCTCCGTGCTCGCCGCCTACGCGTTCGCCTACCTGCGGTTCCCGTTCAAGCGGGTGATCTTCGCCCTCTTCATGGCGACGCTGCTCCTGCCGATCGAGGTGACGTTGCTGCCGAACCTGCACACCGTCCGGGACCTCGACTGGTTCAACTCGTACCAGGGCATGGCCGTGCCGTTCATGGCCACCGCGCTCGGCACCTTCCTCATCCGCCAGGGCTTCCTCGGGGTCCCGTCGGAGATCCGCGACGCCACCCGGCTCGAGGGCTACGGCCACTGGTCCTACCTCTGGAAGTTCGCGGTGCCGCTGACCCGTCCCGTGATCGCCTCGTTCACGGTGATCTCGTTCCTCGCCGCCTACAACCAGTACCTCTGGCCCCGGGCCGTCGTGACCGACTCCAACAACTGGTCGACGATCCAGATCGCGCTGCGCGACCTCACGACGACGCCGGAAACGAGCAACATCGCGGTGGCGGGCGCCCTCGTTGCTGCTATCCCGATCGTGGTGCTCTTGATCCTCTTCTCCCGTCAGATCGTCCAGGGCCTCACCGCCGGCGCGGTGAAGGGCTAGCTCGATGAAGCGCCTCCTCGTCCTCTTCGTCGCGTTCCTGCTCGCCGGCTCGGCGGCCTGCGTCCGCAGCGAGTCC
>JAFBAD010000252.1 GCA_019247975.1 Acidimicrobiia bacterium | reverse complement strand
CCCGCCGGCGTGGCAGTCCGAGGAGATGATCGTGTAACGCTCGGGCGTTGCGGTCGCAGACATGCCGTCAGTCTGAACGAGAACACGTTCTCGTGCCAGCCTTGGGGCATGCCGGTCGACCAGGCGGTCCTCGCCGAGGCGCGTGCGTTCTTCGCCGCCCACCTCCGGCCCCGTTCCGCCGACGACCGCGTGACCTTCATGGGCGCCGCCGGCGGCGACGAGGCCGTCGAGGAAGGCCGGGCCCACCTCCGGCTCCTGGCCTCGGAGCGCTGGGTCGCGCCGGGCTGGCCCGCCGAGCACGGCGGTCGGGGAGCCGACCCGGAGACGAGCGCCGCGGTCTCGGCCGAGCTCAGTCGCTACGACGGGCCCGACCTCTACCCGTTCGCGATCGGCCTCGCGATGGTCGGCCCGACCGTGCTCGTCCACGGGACCGACGACCAGAAGCAGCGCTGGCTGCCGGGCATCCTCGACGGCTCCGAGGTGTGGTGCCAGCTGTTCTCCGAGCCCGACGCGGGGTCGGACCTGGCCGGGCTGCGGTCACGGGCATCGCTCGACGGCGAGCGGTGGACGGTCGCCGGTCAGAAGACGTGGAGCAGCCGCGCCCACTACGCGGCCTGGGGCCTGCTGCTGGCCCGCACCGATCCGTCGGTCCCGAAGCACGCCGGCATCACCGCCTTCGGGCTGCCGATGGTGCAGGCCGGCGTCGAGGTCCGTCCGCTGCGCCAGGTGAACGGCGACCTCCACTTCAACGAGGTCTTCATGGACGGCGCAGTTGTCGACGACCGCGACCGCATCGACGAGCCGGGCGCCGGCTGGCGGGTCGGCATGACGACCCTCGGGTTCGAGCGCGCCGGGCTCGGCGCCGGCGGTCCGACGGTCGCCGGCGCAGTGCGGCGCGAGCAGCTGATCGACCACGTGCGCGCCCACGGCGCGGCTGACGATCCGGTCGTGCGCCAGCGGCTCGTGCGCGCGCTGTCGGACATGGACGTCGCCCGCATGACCGCGCTGCGGGCCCGCGACCGGGCGAAGGCCGGTCAGGCTCCCGGTCCGGAGGGCTCCGGCGGGAAGCTGCGGCTGTCCGCGACCACCAAGGCGATCGCCGGCCTCGCGGTCGACGTCCAGGGCCTGGCCGGCGTCGCAGGCGGCGACCCGGAGTGGGACGCGGTGTTCCTCACCGCCCCGTCGATCTCGATCCGCGGCGGCACCGACGAGATCCAGCGCAACATCGTCGGCGAACGAGTCCTCGGCCTCCCCCCAGAACCCAGGGTCGACAAAGGCATCCCGTTCAGCTCGACCTGACCCCCGACGACCGTTTTGGCCCCTGGATCTCTCCGATTCGGGAGAGATCCAGGCGGCAAAACGTGGCTCTCAGCCGAGGGTCTCCACGACGTCGGCGTACTCCTGCATCATGTCGAAGACGACCTGGCGGGAGCTGCGGACCTGGTTCATGCGGCTGACGATCTGACCGACCGGCATGCCGACCAGCTCCTTGGGCGGGTTCGCGCCCATCTTGCGGTTGGCGTACGCGTTGAGGATGAACTGCAGCGGCATCGGCAGGGTGCCGGGCGACTCGGGCGCCTCCCAGGCCTCGGTCCACGCGGTGCGCAGCTGGCGGGCCGGCTTGCCAGTAAAGGCACGCGACCGCACGGTGTCGCTCGAGGTCGCCTTGAGCAACTTGTCGGTGACGACGCCGGACGACTCGTTCTCGGCGACGGTCAGCCAGATCGACCCGGTCCACACGCCGGCCGCGCCGAGCGCCATCGCCGCAGCCATCTGGCGGCCCGAACCGATACCGCCGGCGCCGAGCACCGGGATCGGCGCGATCGCGTCGACGACGTCGGGCAGCAGCACCATCGTCGCCACCTCGCCGGTGTGGCCACCGGCCTCGTAGCCCTGGGCGATGATGATGTCGACGCCCTGCTGCACGTCGCGCTGCGCCTGCTCGACCCGGCCGATCAGCGCGGCGACCTTCACGCCCTGCTCGTGGGCCTGGTCGATGGCCGACTTCGGCGGAGGGCCGAGCGCAGACGCGAGCAGCGCGATGTCGTGCGACAGCGCGATCTCGATCTGCGGCGCGCCGCTCGCTTCGGTCCAGCCGAGGACGCCGGCGCCCATGCCCGCGCCGGCCTCCATCTCGACGTCGCGGCTGACGTCCACGCCGTGGTCGGCCAGCACCTTGTCGACGTAGTCCCAGTGCGTCTGGGGGATCATCTCCCGGAGCTTGGAGCCGATGTCGCTCACGTCGTCGAGGCCAGCGTCGCGGTCGACCGTCTTCACCGGCATGACGACGTCGACGCCGTAGGGCCGGCCGTTGACGTGCTCGTCGATCCACTTGAGCTCGAGCTCGAGCTGCTCGGGTGAGAAGGCGAGCGCGCCGAGCACGCCCATGCCTCCTGCGTTGGTCACCGCAGCGACGACGTCGCGGCAGTGGGAGAAGGCGAAGATCGGGTACTCGATCCCGAACATCTCCGTGAGCTCGTGGTTCATGAAGTGACCCCCTCAGCGATGCGCTTGGCCCGCGTGTAGTCCGGTTTGCCGCTCGGCTGGCGCGGCATCTCGTCGACGATGTCGAGCTGGCGGGGCACCTTGTACCGGGCCAGCCTCGTGCGGCAGAACTCGACCAGCTCGTCGAGCGTCGGCGGTTCGCCGTGTCGGGGCTGCACGACCGCAGCCACCTTCTGACCCCACCGCTCGTCGGGCACGCCGACGACCAGCGCGTCGAACACCTTCTCGTGCGCCTTCAGCGCGGCCTCCACCTCTTCCGGGTAGATCTTCTCGCCGCCCGAGTTGATGCACTGCGAGCCGCGTCCGAGCAGCGTCATCGTCCCGTCGAGCTCCAGCCGGGCGAAGTCACCCGGGACGGAGAAGCGCTCGCCGTCGACCTCGATGAAGGTCGCCGCCGTCTTGACCGGGTCCTTGTAGTAGCCGATCGGCACGTTGCCGCCGCGGGCCATGCGCCCGGTCTCACCCGGCTTCACCGGCTGGTTGTCCTCACCGATCACCCTCGTGCCCGGACCCATCGCGATGTTGATGAGGCCGCCGTCGCTGACCGTCGCACCCTTCTCGACGAGGCGCATGCCGTTGAACCCGGTCTCCGAGGAGCCGACCGCCTCGCTGATGAACAGGTTCGGCAGGAGGTCGAGCAGCTCGTCCTTCACCACCGGGGAGAACACCGCGGCGGTCGACGCGATCGCGATCAACGAAGACGTGTCGTAGGTCTTCTCCCGCAGCGCGTCGATCAGCGGACGGGCCATCGCGTCGCCGGTGATCGAGATCGTCATGATCTTGTACTCGGCTACCGCCGCCCACACGTCGTGCGGGTCGAACTTCGGCAGGACGACGCTCGTCTGGCCCTTCATGAGACCACCGAGCGTCCCCCACTGCGCGGCGCCGTGCATGAGCGGCGCGAGCACGAGCGTCGCGCTCGGCTCCGCGGCCTTGCCGTCCCGCGAGAGCTTGTGCTCATCGGTGATGCGCTCGCCGGTCACGAAGTCGATGCCGCCGCCGAGCGTGCGCCACACGTCTTCATGGCGCCACATCACGCCCTTCGGGTAGCCGGTGGTGCCACCCGTGTAGAGGATGTAGAGGTCGCCCGAGTCACGCGCCCCGAAGTCACGTTCCGGCGACGCAGCCGCGAGCGCGTCTTCGTACGCGATCGCGCCGGTGTCGCTCGAGGTGCCCGACCCGTCGTCGATCTCGATCAGGTGCTTCAGCATCGGCAGCCGGTCCTTGACCGCGGCGACGCGTGGCGCGAACTCGGCCTGGTACACGAGGGCGACCGCGTCCGCGTTGTCGAGGAGGTAGACGAGCTCCTCCTCCACGTACCGGTAGTTGACGTTGATCGGGACCGCGCGCAGCTTGTAGGCGGCCAGCATCGCCTCGACGAACTCGATGCTGTTGTACGAGTAGATCGCGACGTGGTCGCGCTCGCCGACGCCCTGCGCGGCGAGGTGATGGGCCAGCCGGTTGGCCCGCTCCTCGAGCTCCGCGTAGGTCTCCCGCCGTTCGCCGCAGATCAGCGCGACCCGCTCCGGCACCGCGTCGACGGTGTGCTCGATCATGTCGGCGAGGTTGAAGGCCATCGCCGAAAAGTAGAACAGGTTCTCGACTGGTGCGCTAACCGTGTGTTCTACTGCGGCGATGGCGCCCGACGGCGAGGCGGCGACGACGCCGGAGGACCAGCACCTGCTCGTCGAGCGGGACGGCGGCGTCATGGTCGTGACGATGAACCGGCCGGAGCGCCGCAACGCCCTGTCCCCTTCGATGATGGACGGCATGGCCGCGGCCTGGGACGAGGCCAACGCGAACCCCGACATCCGGGTCGTGATCCTCACCGGCGCAGGTGGCTGCTTCTGCGCCGGCGCCGACCTGCAGGCGATGACCCAGACGCATCCGGGCGACGCCTTCGAGCAGGGCGGCGACACCGTCTCGGACATCGCCAAGGGCATCATCAAGCCGCTGCTGAAGGGGTTCCTCCTCGACAAGCCGCTCATCGCCGCCGTCGAGGGTCCGGCGGTCGCGGGCGGCACCGAGATCCTGCAGGGCACCGACATCCGCATCGCCGGGGAGAGCGCCCGCTTCGGCGTGTCCGAGGTGCGGTGGAGCCTGTACCCGCTGGGCGGTTCGGTGGTCCGCCTGCGCCGGCAGATCCCCTACACGGTCGCCGCCGACATCCTCCTCACCGGTCGCCACATCAAGGCGCCCGAGGCCAAGGAGATCGGTCTGATCGGCGAGGTCGTGCCCGACGGCAAGGCGCTCGACCGGGCCCGCGAGGTGGCCGAGCAGATCTCGGCCAACGGACCGATCGCGGTGCAGGCCGTGCTCAAGGCGCTGCGCGCGACCGAGTGCCTGCCCGAACCACAAGCCATGGTCATCGACTCGGAGATCGGGATGCAGGTCTTCATGAGCGATGATGCGAAAGAAGGACCGCTCGCCTTCATGGAGAAGCGGACGCCCAACTTCAAAGGGAGCTGAGCCGTGACGGACACGCTCGACGCCAACCAGATCGACCTCCTCGACCAGGACCGCTTCACC
>JAFBAD010000200.1 GCA_019247975.1 Acidimicrobiia bacterium | reverse complement strand
CGCCAGCCCGACCCCTCCCCCGGCTCCGAGCACCACCACCGACTCACCGGACGCGACCCGGGCCCGCCGGGACAGCGCGAACAGCGCGGTGCAGTAGCTCTGGATGAACCCGGCCGCCTGCGCGCTGTCGATCGCGTCGGGCACGCGGACGAGCGAGCCCGGGCGCAGCCCCAGCCGCTCGGCGAAGCCACCGAGCCCGCACATCGCCATCACACGGTCGCCGATCGACCAGCCCGTCACGGCCGATCCGACCTCCACGATCCGCCCGGCGATCTCGCTGCCGGGCACGAACGGGACCGGCGGCTTGATCTGGTAGCGGCCCTGGACGAACAGCGCGTCGACGTAGTTCACGCCCGCCGCCTCGACCTGCACGATCACGCCGTCGGGCCGCAGCTCCGGCTCTGGGCCCTCCCCGATCACCAGGCCCTCGAGCGGACCGATCTCCTCACATCGAACCGAACGCACGTCTGAACCTCCCGAGTCCGGGCAGAACCCTCGCATGCCCAGCTACGGCTTCAAGTTGATGACCGAGATGCACGGTCCGGCAACCCTGCTCGAGCAGGCCCGGTTGGCCGAGGACGCGGGCTTCGACTTCCTCGGCATCTCCGACCACATCCACCCGTGGCTCGACTCCCACGGGCACTCGTCGTTCGCCTGGAGCGTGCTCGGTGCGCTGGCCCACCAGACCGAACGGGTCGAGCTGGTGACGATGGTGACCTGCCCGATCGTGCGCTACCACCCGGTGCTCGTCGCCCAGATGGCGGCGACGATCGGGGTGATGAGCGACGGCCGCTTCCGCCTCGGTGTGGGCGCCGGCGAGCGGCTCAACGAGCACGTCGTCGGCAAGGGCTGGCCGCCGGCCGACGTCCGCCAGGAGATGCTGCGGGAGGCGATCGAGGTGCTGCAGCTCATGTGGCAGGGCGGCTTCCAGTCCCACCGCGGTCAGCACTTCACCGTCGAGGACGCCCGCATCTTCGACCTGCCCGACGAGCCGGTCCCGGTCTTCCTCGCGGCGAGCGGCGACCAGTCGGCGTCGCTCGCGGGTGAGATCGCCGACGGGTTGGTGGCGATCGACGCCGAAGCGTCGATCGTCGACGCCTACGCGCAGAACGGTGGCGACCGCAGCTCGACGTGGACCGAGGTCGCGGTGAGCTGGCACCCGGACGAGAAGGAGGCCCGGCGCATCGCGCACGAGAAGCTGCGGTTCTCGGCGCAGGGCTGGAAGGTCATGGCCGAGCTCCCCAACCCGGTGAACTTCGAAGCCGCCACCGAGCCGGTCACCGAGGACGCGATGGCCGAGGCCGTTCCGTGCGGCAACGACCCGAAGCGCTTCGCCGAGGCCATCGGCGAGTACATCGACGCCGGCTTCGAGCACGTCGCGGTGATGCCGGCCGGCGACGACGCCGAGGGGTTCATCCGCTTCTTCACCGACGAGGTCCGCCCCCTGCTGCCGTGAGCGCGGGGCTCAGGTCGCCGCGGCCGACGACGGTGACCGACTCGAGCCCGAGCCACCGCGCCATCAGCTCGAGCTCGTCGTGCAGCGCTGGCGCGACCTCCGCCGCATCGGCCCAGGGCTCCGCGAACGCGCCCCGCACCAGGAGGGTCGACGCCTGCCGGTCGGCCTTCAGGTCGACGCGGGCGACGAGCCGGTCGCCGAGCAGGAACGGCAGGACGTAGTAGCCGTACACCCGCTTCGGCTTCGGTGTGTAGATCTCGATGCGGTAGTGGAAGTCGAACAGCCACTCGCTCCGCGGCCGGAACCAGACGACGGGATCGAACGGGGTGAGCAGCGCGCAGGCCTTGATCCAGCGCGGGAGGTGGGCGTCGCGGTGCAGGTACGCCTGACGCGGCGCGCCCTCCACGTCGACCGGCACGAGCGTTCCTTCCTCGACCAGCTCCTCGAGCGCCGGCTTCGACTTCGTCATGTTGAGCCGGTGGTAGTCGGCGAAGTCGGCGAGGGTGCCGACGCCGTGGTGGCGCGCTGCGAGCTCGATGAGCGCGCGCCGGCCCTCGGCCTCGGACAACGGCCGGCGGGAGAGGATCTCACTCGGGATCATCCGCTCGGTCAGGTCGTACACGCGGGCGAAGTCGGCCGGCCGGCGACGCGCGGTGACGCGTCCTTCCCAGAAGAGCATCTCGAGCGCCCGCTTGCCCTTGCTCCAGTTCCACATGCCGACGCCCTTCACACCGGGGTCGGACAGCTCGCCCGCGGTGATCGGGCCCCGCTCCTCCACCTCCGAGTAGACGGCCTCCATGTAGGCGAGGTCCTCCGCGGTGCGGCGCCGGAGCATGTTCCACACCCGCTCGGAATCCGCATCCATCGTCCACGTGAGGAGCGGTCGCATCTCGACCGGCAGCAACGACGCCTCGTGGCACCAGAACTCGAACAGCTCGCCGGCGGCGGACATCTTCGGCACCAGCGACCGGTCGTGATCGCCGAGCCGGGCGAAGAGCGGCAGCTCCTGCGAACGCACGAGCACGTTGACCGAGTCGATCTGCAGGAAGCCGATGCGGTCGAGCACCCGGCGCACGTGGCGACGGTCGGTGCGGCCGGTCGGCCGCTGCTCCCCGAAGCCCTGCGCGTGCAGTGCGATGCGGCGCGCCTGGGCGCGCGAGAGCGACTCCTTCGCCATCGGAGGGACTGTACGGGTGGGCTGTGACAGGCGGTCTCAGTGGAAGAGGCCGGTGCGCAGCGCGGCTTCGAGCAGCTGCACGGCCCGCTCGGCGTAGGGGCCACCGGTGCGGTCGAGCCGGAACGCGGCGATGGCCTCGTCGATCGGCGCCCGGTGAGGTCGCACCTCTTCGATGAGGTACTCGAGCACCTCGCTCAGCCCGCCCGCCGCAGCCACGATGCCGAGCACCCGGTCGAACACCTCCTCGCCGAGCGGCGCCTCGCCGACGGGTTCGTCGCGGATCGCGGTCACCGGGTCGGGCACGACGACCGGCTCGGGGTCGGGCGGCACGACCGTCGGGTCGAGGCGGTCGGCCAGCGTGGCGATGCGCTGCTCGGCGAGGCTGATCGCTCGGATGGCGTCGCGGCGTTGGGCCGGCGACAGCGTGGCCCACCCGGCGC
>JAFBAD010000151.1 GCA_019247975.1 Acidimicrobiia bacterium | reverse complement strand
GCGATCATCCGCTCGACGTCAGCCGACACCGCGACATCGACGTGCACCGCCGTGGCTGCGCTGCCGATCTCCTCCGCGGTCTGCTCCTCGTCGCCGCTGCGGTCCGCGCACAGGACCGTCGCTCCCTCCTCGGCGAAGAGGAGCGCGCTGGCGCGACCGATGCCGGAGCCTGCGCCGGTGACGATCGCGACCTTGCCCTCGAGCCGCCCCACCTACGCCGCGACCGTCGCCCAGTGCTGATCGCAGAAGCGGCGCATCTCGCCCATCCGTTCCTGGTCCTCCGGGGCCATCCCGAGGAAGCCGCCGTGGGCGGCCGCCTCCCAGACGTGCAGCTCCGCGTCGACGCCGGCCCGGCGCAGGGCGCGGTGCATGCGCACGTTGTCCGACAGCAGCAGGTCGCGGGTGCCGGTGAGCAGGATCGTCGGCGGGAAGCCGGCCAGGTCGGCGTGCAGCGGCGAGATGTACGGATGGTCCAGCGGCTGGCCGCCCGCGTACAGCTCCATCTGGGACGAGTCGCCGCCCTCGAGCAGGTTGTCGAGGCCCCGGTTGGTCTGGTGGCTGTCGCTCGCACCGGTGAGGTCGAACGCTCCGGTGTTGATGACGACCGCCGCCGGCAGGGGCAGGCCCTCGTCCCGGGCCCGCACCACGAGCGCGCCGGCGAGGTTCCCGCCGGCGGAGGTGCCGCCGACGATGATCTCCTCAGGCCGCCGCTCGTCGAGCAGGGCGCGGTAGGTCGCGACGCAGTCGTCGAGCGGCGTCGGGTACGGGTGCTCGGGGGGCATGCGGTAGTCGAGCCCCCAGGTGCGGGCACCGGTCTGCAACGACCCCATCGCCGCGGTCCGCCGGCACAGGTCGCCACCGCCCAGGATCCACGCGCCCCCGTGGATGTCGAGGTACACCGGACGGTCGTCGGCGCCCACCCCCTCGGGCGTCGCCACGTAGACCGTGCACTCGCCGACGGTGCGCTCGTCGATCGAACCGGTGAACCCGGCCGGCCTCTCGGGGAGCATCGTCCGCATGAAGCCGTCGGCCTCGGCGACGTAGGCCTTCCACCCGGCGACGTCGTCGAGCGCGGGCGGATCGCCGGCCGGCGGGCCCAGCCGGCCCATCGACAGCACCGACTGCGCCTCGGGGCTGACCGAGGTCGGCACCGGGATGTCTCGGGCGGGAAGGTGCAGCACCCCGTCGCTCTGCTCGCTCATCAGTTCCCCCTACTGCTTGTAGATCTGACCGTCCTTCATCACGAAGCGCACCTGCTTCGTGACCGTGATGTCGTCCAGCGGATCGCCGGGCACGCCGATGATGTCGGCCAGCATCTCCGGCGCGATGCGTCCGAGGTCCGGCGCCTCGATGAGGTCCGCGCTGACGACCGTGGCGGCCCGGATCGCCTGGAGCGGCGTCATCCCCCGCTTCACCAGGACCACGAGCTCCTCGGCGTTGCGGCCGTGCCAGATGGCCGGTGCGTCGCTCCCGCAGCAGATCTTCACCCCGGCCTCGATGGCGAGGGACAGCGACGCCTTGGCCTTCGGGAACACGTCGGCCGCCTTCTCCATCATCGAGGGCGGGTGCTTCGAGAGATCCCAGTCCTCGGTGAGCGCGTTGGTCGAGACGAGGAAGGTGTCGTTGTCGATCAGCCGCTGCACGGTGGGCTCGGTGATCATGAAGCCGTGCTCGATGCAGTCGATCTTCGCGTCGAGCGCGGCGTTCACCGCGGTGTCTCCGTGGGCGTGGGTGGCGACCCGCACGCCGCGCCGGTGGGCCTCGTCGGCGATCGCGGTCAGCTCCTCGGTGGAGTACTGCTGTGCACCCGGCGGGCCCTTCGACGCGATGACCCCGCCCGACGCGCAGCACTTGATGAGCTGCGCGCCGTGCTTGATCTGGTAGCGGACCGCCTCGCGCACCTGGCTGATCCCGTTGGCGATCCCCTCCTCGACCGTCAGCGGCATCATGTACGGCGCGAGGCGGGCCTGGGCGCTCGGATCGAGGTGCCCGCCGGTCGGGCAGATCGCGTGGCCGGCCGGCACGATGCGCGGCCCTTCGACCCAGCCGGCGTCGATCGCCTCCATCAGCGCGACGTCGAGCAGGTAGCCGCCGGTCTTCACGAACAGGCCGAGGTTGCGCACGGTCGTGAACCCGGCCCGCAGGGTGCGCCGGGCGTTGACCGTGCCCCGCAGCGTCATCTTCACCGGATCGGTCACGACCGGATCGAACAGACCCGCGCCCGGACCGCCGAGCACGAAGTCGACCTCCATGTCCATGAGGCCGGGCAGGAGCGTGAGCTCGGGGAGGTCGATGACCTCGTCCGCGTCCTTGCGGACGTTGCTGTCCGAGTCGACCGACGTGATTCGGTTGCCCTCGACGCGGACGTGCGCGCCGTCGAGCAGGTCACCGGTGTCGATGTCGAGGACCGCCCGGGGGCTCAGGACGGTGACGGTCGGATCAGGGGCGTTGCGATCGGGCATCGGCTCAGACCGCCGGCTCGTGGACCATGTCGAAGAACGCCGAACCTGAGTCGGGGATCCTCGGCTGCTGGAAGACGTTGACGGCGTAGGACACGAGGATCATCGAGTGCAGCAGCTGCATCAGCCGGGCATCGTCGTCGCCCAGGGCGGCGAGGTCCAGTCCGTCGAGGTGGGCGATGGCCTCCTCGGCCCGGGGAGCGATGGCGTCGTAGAACTCGGCGAGCTCGTCGTAGGTCTTGGAGAGCCGGGCCTCGTAGCGCTCGGCGCGGGTCGGGCGAGCCCAGTCGGCCACCCACGGCTCGAGGTCCTCGAACCCCTCGGGCAGGGCGCTCATGACCGGACCTCCCCGGCCTGGTGGGCCGCGACCGCGTCGCCGACGACCCGGTGGAACTGGCGGATCAGCAGCTCCTGATCCGACAGGTGGAACTCGCGCTGGCGGCGCGTCTTGAGCGCGGAGTGCGTCGCCTCGATGGTGTTCACGTCCTGCATCGCGAACTCGATCGTCGAGTCCACCACCAGCTCCTGCGCCAGCCGGTCCCGGGCGTTCACGGGGGGCACGAAGTACAGGTCGATCTCGTAGATGTGCGAGTCGGCCGACTCGGGCCAGTACGTGTAGGTGATGTAGTAGTTCCGCGCCCAGATCTGCACCGACAGGTTCGGGAACAACCAGAACTGGTCGTTGCCCCAGAACCCGATGTCACCCTTGTTCAAGAACTCGGGAAGCGCACCGATGTCGGGGACGTCGTCGGGACCGAACAGGCCGGCTCGGAACAGCTTGTACACCCACCGCTGATCCCGCTGCGCCGGACCTGCCGAGCCCTCCCGGGGTGGCAGCACCGGCGGACCGGGCACCGACGTCAACATGTGCGGACGGAACAC
>JAFBAD010000055.1 GCA_019247975.1 Acidimicrobiia bacterium | reverse complement strand
GGCCGACACCGCGCCGTCCGGGTCGACGCGACACATGACCGCGGCGACCGGCGACCCGCCCTGCTCGTAGTCCCAGCCGAAGTTCCCCACGTACGCGCGGCCGACGGAGTCCACGACCATGTCGTTGCAGTGGTAGGTGGCGTGCTGCGAGAGGTCGGCGTGCTCGGTGAGCGTCGACCCGTCCCAGCGGAGCAGCTTCCGGTCGACCATCGACACGACGAGCAGGGAGCCGTCCGGCATCCACCCGAGACCCGACGGTTGCTGCGGCACCTCGAGGACCCGCTCGTCGTGGCCGTCCAGGTCGACCGCGTGCACCGCGTGGTCGTACATGTCCGAGTACCAGAGCCGGCCGTCGTGCCAGCGGGGGCCCTCCCCGAAGTGCAACCCGTCGACGAGGACACGCGTGTCGGCCACGCCGGGCTTCCTAGCCCAAGCATGAGTACGGTCGCTCGACGTGGTCGACATCCAGGGGACATGTGACGAGCAGTTCGAGCCGGTCAAGGCCGCGTTCGCGAAGAACTTCGAGGACGGCCTCGAGCTCGGCGCGTCGGTCTGCGTGACCCGGGGCGGTCGCCCGGTCGTCGACCTGTGGGCCGGCGACGCGGACGCGCACGGACGCCCGTGGGAATCCGACACGATCGTCAACGTCTACTCGACGACCAAGACGATGGCGGCCACGTGCGTGCTGATGCTCGCCGACCGCGGCGAGGTCGATCTCGACGCGCCGGTGAGCGAGTACTGGCCGGAGTTCGCGACCAACGGCAAGGACGCGGTGCTCGTCCGCCACGTGATGAGCCACACCGCAGGCGTGTCGGGCTTCGACCCGGCGATCGCGCCGACCGACCTCTACGACTGGGACGCGGTGGTTGCGCACCTCGCCGCGCAGTCGCCCTGGTGGGAGCCGGGCACGGCCTCGGGGTACCACGCGATCACGCAGGGGTACCTGCAGGGCGAGATCGTCCGCCAGGTGACCGGCCGCACGATCGGCACCTTCTTCCGCGAGGAGGTGGCCGAGCCCCTCGGCGCCGACTTCCACATCGGACTCCCGGCATCCGAGGACCACCGGGTCGCCGACATCATCCCGCCGGCCTCCACCCTCGACGCGCTGGGCGGCGCGGACATGGATTCGATCGCGGCGCGCACGCTGCTCTCCTGCCCGGTCGACGCGACCGAACCGGCGACCCGCGAGTGGCGCGCCGCGGAGATCCCCGCCGCCGGCGGGATCGGCAACGCCCGGTCGGTCGGGCGGGTCCACTCCGCGCTCGCCAACGGAGGTGAGGTCGACGGCGTGCGGCTCATGTCCGCAGCCGGGGTCGAGCGCATCCTCGAGGAGCAGTCGAACGGCACCGACCTCGTCCTCAACTTCCCGATGCGCTTCGGAATGGGCTTCGGCCTGATGAGCGACTCCGTGCCGCTCAGCCCGAACCCCCGGGCGTTCTTCTGGGGCGGGTGGGGTGGCTCGATGGCGCTCACCGACCTCGACGACGCGATGACCATCAGCTACGTCATGAACCGGATGGCCGGCGACCTGATCGGCGACATGCGCGGCATCGGCCTCGTCTTCGCTGCATACGCATCGATCTCGGGCGCTCGCTGACGCTCGCTACTCGATCCCGCTTCGCGGATCCGGCTGTCACGGTGGGGGCTGCTCCGCCTGGCGGACTCCGCAGCGTCAGGCTCCGGCGGGCGGCTGGTTGACCGTCGTGGGCGCGCCGTCGCGGATGCGGCGGAGCTTGGCCTCGCCCGGGTCGGGCTGGCCGTCGAGGGACGGCAGCCGGAAGTCGGTGTAGAGCACCCGTCGCTCACGATCGACCGGTGGCTGGCTCATGTGGAGCGTGCAGCTGAGGTGCACGGTCAGGTCGCCGGTCTCGGTCGGCAGGTCGAGCTGCGGCAGGTCGAGACCGGGTCGCACGAAGGCGGGCTGGATCAGCGCCCGGTGCGAACCGGCGACCACCCGCAGCTGACCCGACCGCGCGTCGGCGCCGGTCACCGAGATGCCGACGGTGAGCGTGCAGCAGCGGTACGAGTGGCTGCCGAGGCTGCAGTCCTTGTGCCACGGCACGTCGGAGATCCCTTCGACCACGCCGATCGGCTTCACCAGCGCCTCGACCCAGTTGGCGTTCGAGCCGGGCTTGCCGAGCTCGTGACCGTCACGGGTGAGCCGGGCCAGACGGAGCAGGCGGTCGTCGGCCATCAGGGCCCGGGTGGCGGGCGACTCGCGATGGATGTACTGCATGCGCACGAGCCGGTCGGTGCCGTCCGCGGTCTTGGCCCACCACGACCGGTCGTCCCCCCGCTCGTAGGTCTCGGCGGCCTCGTCCATGTCCGCGGACACCGCCTGCATCTCGTCCTCGGTGAACACGCGGGACAGGTGGAGGAAGCCGGCTTCGGCGAGGAAGTGGCCCATCTCCCGCGGGTCGTCGTCGACGTGGAAGGCGCGGTGCAGGTCGAGCGGCTCCCCGTCGGTACCGGTGAAGGTGACGGCTCCCGTGACGTGGACGGGGCGCGCGTCGAGCAGACCGCGGAGGATCACCCACCAGTCGAGGAGGTCCTCGAGCCGCCCGGCCGGCATGTCGAGGTCGCCGCCGGTGAAGAACCCGACCGGCGTCCGCAGGTCGTGGACGAGGTCGGCCAGATCCTCGGCGTCGAAGCGCACGTACGTGGACGCGGCCGACGTGGGGTCGGCCGTCACCCGCACCAACGGGTCGTCGAAGGTCAGCGTCCACTCGCGTCCGTCCACCGCCACGGTCAGGGGCGGCGGCGCGAGCTCACGGGCGCCCTCGGCGACCAACGACGAGCGCTCCCGCGCCAGCCGGGGCAGCTCCGCTCCGAAGAGCCAGGCCGGGTCCACCGGCCCGACGTCGGATGCGGCGCGGGTCCGGACATCGACTGACGGCACGAGCACCCCCTTCGTGGCCCGCTGAGACGCAGGTCACAGTAGGTGACGTGGATGCTCCCGTTACCGTCGAATCGTCAGCGG